>JAKZYK010000492.1:0-29002 GCA_047514485.1 Gammaproteobacteria bacterium | reverse complement strand
CATCTTGCTCGACCCTCGCACGAAGCTCCTCGAGGGTCGCGGCGTAACGAATCAAGACGTGGTCCCGGAAAGCTCGGCCATCAGTTCCCGAGCCGCATCGCCGTCACCGACGCGAGTTCTCTCGATGAGCTCGCGTATCCGACGGGTCTGCGTCCCGGAGCGTGTGGTCTGGAGGCCGAAGAGCTCGGTCAGGAGAATCTGATCGGCGTCCATCTTCGAAATTCCGACCTCCACCTGCTCCAGAACGCCGCTGCCATCCTTTCGTTGCCGCGCAACGATGACATTCCGCCATTCGAGGGAACCGACCAGCAGAGGACTGTGGGAGGTCACGATGAACTGGATCTTCGGCAGGTACTTCGCGAGACGCGGAAGCAACTGCATCTGCCATTCCGGGTGAATGTGCAGGTCCACCTCGTCGACCATCACGATGCCCTGATTCTCGTCCAGTTTCTTGCCGCGGGGGCACGTCTCACATATGTGATACAGCAGATCGCCGATCCAACCGATGAGCGCCCGATACCCGTCCGAAAGCGCCGGGAACGGAACACGAGCGCGCCCGTGCTTGAAGATGTACTCCCCTGCCGACATTTCATCGGTGAGCTGATACCGGCCACGGCCGAGCAGGCGGTTGACGAGGCTGCGGGCCTGCACGAAACGGCCACGGTTCGCTGCCTGGAATCGCGGCAGCCAGTGACTCAGGGGCATCAGGGAGTACTGCTCTTCGAAGAGGCTCGTGATCCGTCCGGCTCGGACGAAAGACGATGCCCGACGCCCCGCCTCGTCGATCCGTCCAACCTTCTCGACTCGACGGTTCGCGCCATACCCTACGAAGAAGAAGGCATCGGAGCTGCTGCTGAAGATCGGGTGCCAACGTTTGTCGTCCGGATGAATCCACTCGAATTGCTCCAGATCGCCGCGCCATCCAATGCGAATGCTGGATTCGACCTGTTCAATCGAGTCGGGCAGTTGACTGTTGCGGTCCTGATCGTTGGGTGTGAAGGTCGCCTCGATGAATGCGCCCCTCTCGACCGGACGGCCGTCCTCACGGCGGACCAGGTGATAAGGAAACAGCCCGGAACCGGTCACCGCCGGTCCCAGCGCGGCAATAGCGATTCCCTTGAGCAGCGTCGTCTTTCCCGATCCGTTCCCTCCAAGCACCAGGTTCATGTTCGCGAAGGCCGGATTGCCGAGCTCGCGGGTCGACGGTCCATCCGCATGGAGGAATCCGATTCGCGCTCGCTTGAACGTCCGGAAATTGCGCATGGCGATCGAATCGATATACATCGTGGTCGCTCAACGGTCGGCGGCGTTGCCGGAAGATATTACGCCGCTACGGAAACACCTGACAGACGGACACTCTCGATCCCTCGATGCTCGTCGCGATCCCTGCATCGGTTTGAATCGCGAACGGGTTCCGCGGAACGCCCGCTCACCAGCGCGCGCCCTTTGTGTTGCCGGAGATGCTCGACGGCGTACTCGCCATCGTCCGCCCGCGCGCCATCGAATCCGGGGCCCGCCAGACCCTCGACTGTGTGACGCCGGGCGAGACGCGCTGGTTCGGCGATGCCGGCAAGATTCAGCAAGTGCTGCTCAACCTGGTCGGCAACGCGATGAAGTTCGCGCCGCGGGGCAAGGTCACGGTCGGTGTCCGGCGGGTGGACGGGCGCGGTGCACGGCTGCGTTTCGAGGTCGTCGACGACGGTATCGGCGTCGACGAGGCGGCGCTCCGCCAGTTGTTCGACCCCTTCACGCAGCTCCATCCCCACACCACCGACCACGGCCAGGGCGCCGGACTCGGACTCGCCATATCGCGGGCGCTGATCACTGCAATGGGCGGCGAGATCGGCGCCGCGCGCCGCAAGGAAGGCGGCAGCCGCTTCTGGTTCGAGCTCGATCTGCCGCCCGCCGAGACGCTGGCGCGTTGCGAGGCGGCTGCGCTGCTGCCTCCGGTGATCGGCGAGCAACCGGCGCGCACCATCCTGATAGTCGAGGACGATGAGGTGAACCGCGTCGTCGGCAAGGCACTGCTCGAACGCAGGGGTCATCGGGTGCTCGTCGCCGCCACCGGCATGGCCGCGGTTCAGATGGTGCGCGACCATCGAGTCGACGTCGTACTGATGGACATTCGCCTGCCGGACATCGACGGCTTCGAGGCAGCGAAACGCATCCGGACCCTGCCTCGCCGGAGCTTGCATCGCGCCCACCCGCCGATCATCGCTCTGACCGCGCAAGTGGAGCCATCGGACGCGACGGCTTGCGAGGCTGCGGGAATCGACGACCTCGTCGTCAAGCCGTTCTCACCCGACGAGCTGTGCCGCCGGATCGAGTTGCTGCTCAGGGGCGAGGCATCGCAACCCACAACCGATACCGCAGGCGGCGGCGGCGCCGCCGGCGATTGGCTCGATCCGCGCATGCTCGCCGAGCGTGCACGGATGGCCCGCAGCAGCTCGAAGCCGTCGGCGCCCGGCAGCTTGACGTCGAGCAGCATGAGAGCCGGATCGAGCCGCGGCAGAGCGTCCAGGAGGCTGTCGCCGTCCGCGGCCTCGGTCACCCGGTAGCCGGCATCCTCGAGGTAGCCGCGCAGAATCGCCCGCAGCACGGGATTATCGTCGACCACCACGATCCGCCGGGCGGCTCCTTCTCCGGCCAAGCCGGCGCCGGCAAGGCTCTCCAGCATGAGACTGAATCCCGATGGTCGGGCGGCTCGATGCGCGCGCGGTCCGGATCGGCGTCACGTCGAGCACGTGGTTCGCGGGCAGGATATCAGACGGACCACGCGGAACGGACGACCGAAACAGGTCGCCCCGGGTCTTGCCGCACCGGTACACTCAATGGACGCAATGAGGAATCCGACATGTCGAATGTGCAACGCATGTACCTCGGCCCACAGATCGTCTCCGGCGACATCCGTTCCGAGAAGAGCGGTGGCGGGGTGCCCACATTCGCGGCGGCGCGGGCGGGCGGCCTGGTGTTCACCAACGGCGTGGTGTCGAACGACCCCGAGACCGGTGCCGTCGTCGCCGGTGACATTCGGGTCCAGACGCGCCGCGTGCTCGAAACGCTGCGCGACGGGCTCGAACAGGCCGGCACCGATTTTGAGCACGTCATGCTGGTGCAGTCGTTCATCAAGAACATGGACGACTGGCCGGCGTACCATGAGGTCTACCTTGAGTTCTTCGACGAGCACCAGCCTCCGCCACGATTCACGGTGACCGCGGATCTCGCCGCGCCCGAGTTGCTCATCGAGATCCAGATGATCGCAGCGATATCGAACGGCTGATGCTTCTGTTGGCAATAGGCCATCCATCGAGTGATCCGGAAGCCGGCTGCATTGACTGACCGAAGTACATCGCGGGCCAATCTCGCCATCCTGAGCATCGCCACCATGCTCAATCGGACCGCGGTCCCGATGCTCGTCCTCGTCGGCGGGCTGTCGGGGCTCGTGCTCGCGCCGGACCCGGCCTTCGCGACCCTGCCGATCGCGTTGAACGTGGTGGGCCTGGGCCTGTGTACATACCCCGCTTCCAGCATCATGCGGCGTATCGGCCGCCGTACCGGTTTCGTGCTCGGCAGCGCGATCGCGGGGCTCGCGGCGATTGCCGCCGCGTTCTCGATCATGGCCGAGAGCTTCACCGGCCTGTGCATCGCCTGCGGCGCTCTCGGTGCGAATCAGGCGTTCGTGCACCAGTACCGCTTCGCGGCGGCCGAGAACGTCTCGCCGTCCCGGGTGGGTCAGGCGATCTCCCTGCTGCTGTTCGTCAGCCTCGTATCCGCCTTCGCGGGTCCGGAGCTCGGCCGGTACGGACGCGACTGGGTGGGGGATGCACCGTTCGCCGGCGCGTTCTTCGGGCTCGCTGTCGTTCACTTCCTCGCCGCCCTGCTGCTCGCGGGCTATCAGGACGCCGGCGTGAAGCAGCGCAAGAGCGACGGATCCGAGCGGCCCCTCGGACGCATCCTTGCCCAACCACACTACGTGATCTCGGTAGCGGCGGCCGCGCTCTCGTACGCAGTGATGACGATGATGATGACAGCGGCGCCGATCAGCATGCACGCAATCCACGGGTTCGGGCTGGACATCACTGCATGGGCGATCGAGGGGCACGTCCTGGCGATGTTCCTGCCCTCCCTGATCACCGGGGTCCTGATCGTGCGTCTCGGTGTGCATGTGATCATGACTGCCGGGGTGGCGATCCTCGCGGCTTCCGTCACTACCGCGTGGATCGGCCACAGCGCGGCGCATTATCTGACGGCGCTGGTATTGCTCGGCGTGGGCTGGAACTTTCTCTTCACCGCCGGCAGCACGTTGATCACCACCACCTACCGCCACGCCGAACGTTTCAAGGCCCAGGGCCTCAACGATCTCATCGTGTTCGGGACCATGGCGGTCCTGACCCTCGCGGCCGGGGTGCTGCTCGAGCTCGTGGGCTGGCGAGGATTGCTGCTGTGCACCCTGCCGTTCCTTGCCCTGATGCTGGCGCTCATCTTCTTCATTCCCCGGGAGGCCAAGCCCGCGGGGAGGGTCCCTCTGACCGACTCGGAAGGGGGATCGACCGGATGCTCGGCGCCTCAGTCACGTACCGACCATGTTCCGGTCTGCAAGTCATAGATGCGATCGACGAGAAATCCGGAGACGTAGGACAGCTCGAAACCCTGCGCGGAGCGTCGGTACCGGAACCAGCGATCGGCGATGAGCAACGGCGCCGCGGAGGGGATTTCAGGCAGCTCCCCGGGAACGAGATCGCTCAGGCGTTCCGGGTACTGCCCGTGCGTGGCATGGTGGCGAGACAGCGCCGCGATGATTCCATCCGCCGAATTCCGCACCATGTCGGTGTTCGCGGTGTAGGTCCCCAACGAGAGTGCGAAGACAACACCGTACACCGCCAGCCGCCAAAGGTTGGCGCCGAGCCGCGCGCGGGACGCCGGGCGCACCGCGAGCAGCGTGCGTGCGAGATGGAACACTATCGCGATGCCGCCAAGGAAGATGGCAAGGGTCGGATCGAGCGTGAACGTCGCGAGCACGAGCACTGCCGCAAACGCCCACGTCCCGGAGCCGACTCCACGCATACTGCCATGCTCGCGCGTTGCCTGGAGGCGAGCAAGCGTGCGCCCCGAAACATGTCCGTGCACTCTGACCATCGCACCAACGCGTTCGGTTCGAGGACGCTCGAATTCGGGCAGGCGTGCGTCCTGCCCGATGCCGGCAAAATGAAATCCGTAGCAAACGCATCAGCCCTGCAATCTGCGGAATCCGGCGAGCGGGTGACCTGGTCCACTCGTGGACAATGAACGTCGCATCACGTCATTCGGCCCGCGCCGTCGCTGTACCGCTCGCAGCCATGCTCTTCACTCAGACCTCGGCGGTGATGAGCCTCGTGACGGTCCCGGTGCTCGCAACCGAAATCGCCGGCGAGACCGGCATCAGCGCCAGCAACGTTGGCCTGTACACCTCGCTCATCTTCGGCGCCGCGATGTTCACCTCGGCCGCCGCCGGCGGAGTCATTCAGCGGCTTGGTCCGGTGCGGACCAATCAGATCGCACTCGTGTTCTCCGCGACCGCACTCCTCCTCACCCTCACCGCGAATCCGTGGTGGATCGCTTTGAGCGCGGTGCTCATCGGCGCTGGCTACGGGCCGAACACCCCCTCGGGAAGCGAGGTTCTGAGCCGGGTGACTCCGCCGCGCATGCGCGGACTGGTGTTTTCCATCAAGCAAAGCGGCGCACCGATCGGTGCGATGGCGGGCGGGCTCATCCTGCCCGCGATGGTCGTGATCGGCGATTGGCGTACCGCGGTCGTCACCGGCGCGCTGATTGTCTACGCGGCGGCCGTGGCAGTGCAGCCGTTGCGTGCGCACATCGACCGCAGCGCACACGCCGGAGGACCGCCGCGGCGTGTATCGACGGTGAACGCCATCCGCGCAACGCTTGGGGATCCTGCGCTGCGGCGGCTCACGGTGGCCGCGTTCGTGTTGATGACGGTGCACACGTGCTTTCAGACGTTCACGGTGGCATTCCTGGTCGAGCATGTCGGCCTCGGGCTCACACTGGCAGGCGGCCTTTTCGCCGCGCTCTCGGTGGCCGGAGCGATCTCACGGGTAGGGCTGGGCTGGCTCTCGGATCGGTTGAGCCGGGCTCGTGGCGTGCTCGTCGTGCTCTCGCTCGCCGCGAGCGCCTCGTGCGCCTTGATTGCGTTATTTTCAAGTACGTGGACGTTCGCGACGATGGTGCTCGCATGTGCGTTCGCAGGCATCGGCACCGCCGGCTGGTACGGGGTGTTCCTCGCCGAGATCGCCCGCCAGGCGCCGTCCGAGCGGGTCGGCATTGCGACCGGCGGTGCGCTCTTCTTCGTGTATGCGGCGATCTGCGTCGGACCGCTGGTGTTCACGGCGACGGTGTCGATCGCCGGAGGCTACCCCGCCGCGTTCTGGCTCGGAGCCGCGGTGTCGCTCATCGCGACCGTCAACCTGCTGCGCATCCCGGTGACGACCGATCGCTGACTACCGCCCGGCGGCTCACCCCGGCTCTTGAATCAAGCACACTGCTTCGCCGCGATCATCGAACCGCGCCGTCCGACCCCACAGCTCAGAAAATCAGGTTGACCATCGAGAGGAGGATCGCCAGGAAAAGTATCGTCATGATGGCGGCTGGGCGGTGACTCTCACCCGGATTTTCTCACCGAACAGCATCTATGCGGTGCGCATGTCCGTGGCCGAGGTCAGGTCTCGGGTTCGAGTCCGAGGAGGATGCGGGTCAACGCCGGCGGGAGTCCCTTGAACAGGCGCGATGCGAGCACGGGGTGCAACGTCTCCAGGCGCGCGTCTGCGACGCCCGCAGACGCTGCGACCACCGACCACACATGATCCAGCTCACGCACGGGGCCCTCGCCGTTCTCGCACGAAAACAAAAAGCCTTCGGGCCTCTGCCGCTCACGCATGGCGGCGAGCAAGGTGAGCGCCGCTTCACCGAGGACGACCCGACGCGGCCGTGGCCGAATCGCTCCTTGCGCACGCACCGGCACTGGTTTCAGCCAGACCCGGCGATCGAAGTCGATCTCTTCCCACCGCGCGGTGCGCACGTCACCGCTCCTGACCCCGGTAAGCAACATGAACATCAACGCATTGGCGGCACTGCGGTTCTCATGGCTCCCGAGTGCCGCGAACAACCGGCTCAACTCCGCCTCGTTGAGCCACCAACCCCGCCCCGCACCGTCCCCGTCTTCAGGGCGCGACGGCGCGGTGCGGCGACTCGTCATCCGTACTCGATGACGCTCGAGACTGCGCTCGACCTCTTCCCGTCCGAGGCCATGGGTGATGAATACGATGCGCGAGCGCCGGTCCTCGTTCGGCCACGCGGACAGCCGGGCGGGCGTATGCCAGGTGGATTGCACGCCGTGCACCACAAAGGGCTCCGGCTCGCCCCGCACGTTCACGATTCCCTTGACCCGGAGTACGCGATCGCCGTGCTTCTCGGCAAGCTCCTCATACCACTCCTTGACCACCGCCCACTCGAGCGGTTCGTCGAGGACGAGACAGAACGACGCGATGTGCTCGTCGTGGCGATTGACGTCGAGTTCGCCGCCACTGTGGTGGTGATGGCCCTCGTGTCCGCCGGAGTGTTCCGCATCGGATTCGTGGATCTCGCCCTCGAGCCAGGCTTGCACGTCCGGCGGTTTGCCGGCCGGGTCGAAGCCGCCGGTGCCGAACAACATCGCGGGCTCGATCCTCCCGTGCCCGATAGTGAACTCCTGAGCCCCCGGGTTGAGTTCTCCGAGTCTCGCGCGCAGCCTCTGGATTCGCGACTCGTCGGCGAGATCCGATTTGGTGATGAGGAGGCGGTCCGCGACCGCCGCCTGCCGGACCGCCTCCTCGTGGCGGTTGAGCTGGGACTCCCCGTATACCGCATCCACGGTTGTAATCAGCGAGTCCAGCCGGTAAGCGTGCTTGAACAACGGGTCGCGCATGAGGCAGGAAACGATGGGAAGTGGGTCCGCGAGGCCGGTAGTCTCGATCACGACACGCGTGAAGGGCGGGAGCGTGCCGGCCACACGCTTCATGTAGAGTTCCTTCATGCCGTCCACCAACTCGCCCTGGACGGTGCAGCAGATGCAGCCGGACTTGAGCAGCACCACGTCCTCGTCCAGCGCCCTCACCATCAGGTGGTCGATCCCGACCTCGCCGAACTCGTTGATCAACACAGCTGTCTCGTCCATTTGGGGATGGGCGAGCAGATGGTTAAGCAGCGTCGTCTTGCCACTGCCAAGAAAGCCAGTGATCAGCGAGACCGCGATCGGGGCGGCCGGATTCATGTCTGGGGACAGACGCTGGGGCGTGGAATGAGGGGCGCGCTAACGAAGCCTCCGAAGCAGAGCGAACTCTAAAACCCTATGGACTTGATGAGGTCATAGTTGCACCGGTAGCCGTGCCAGTCGCGGGGTTCTACCTCGCGGTTGTACACGATGAGCGGGACGTTCGCCTCGTCGCTGCCGCCGTGAGTACGAAAACTCTCGGGTAGCTCCTCGACCCCCGACTCGGTGTCCATGGGACCGAAGACGGTGTCGATGTCCCCGGTCACGAGCATGTCGCCGATCCGCTCCGGGTACAGCTCGAACTTCGAAGCCGCAGTATACCGATCGTAAACCGCCTCGACACCGTCTAGCCGCCGGCAAATGTCAGCGATCCGATCGAAGTCGCCGGGATGATTGAGCCAGACGAAGGCCGTACCGCCGTACGTCCGGTGGTGTTTCACGTAAGGGTCGCGCTCTGCCGACATCGCGAAGAAGATCTCCGCCCCCTTGCGCGGAACGACCTTGTTGAGGTCGTAGCAACGCGACTTGAAGTTCATACCGTGATCGGCCGACATGTAGACTTCGATGTCCGGGTGTGCGTCCAGGGTCTCGCCGAGCAGCCGGTCCCACTCGCTCAGGTGAAAGAGCGACATCTCTCCCCACGGAGGCTCCATGTGCATCGGATAGTCGGTGGTGTGGAAGTAGGCCAGATCGGTGTCGGTTTCGTTCAACACGATCTGGGTTGCTCGAAACAGCCAATGGTTGATCTCGGGGGAATAGATATCGGGCGCAGGGCCGAGTCGGTTCACCCAATCGATGTCGCTTCCCTCCGCGTCCTGCGGCGCCTCCGCCGCAAGCCGAATCGTCGCTCCGGTGCGCAATAGCGACTGGGTCTTCTTCTTCGCCGTCATGAGCGCAGACTTGAAGCCGTGTGGCGCTGCACGCTCGAATACAGTGGGGGCGAGCACCATCTCGGACTTGTCCATGTATTCTTCTTTGCGAGTCTGCAGATCGAAATATGAGTTCGCGGTAATCCCGTGCAACGCGGGCGGACCTCCACAGCAGATCCCGGTGTTATTGACGTTCGTCACGCTCGGCATGACGCCCTTGACAGTCTTGTAGAAGCTGTTCGCGATCATCTGTTTGGTATTCGGCATGTCGCTCGCCTGCAAGTAGGCGGGGTCGAAACCGTCCATCATGACAATCAGAATTTTGCGTTTTTCGTTCATTCCCCTGATTTCCTGATTCCTTCGAGTCAATAGGCCGTGCGCAGTCACGGTACGATGCGTGCCTCCGGATGCGGGCGGAGCTTATATCACGACGGTCTTGATGTAGGTCATCTCCTGCATCGCGTACTTGATTCCTTCGCGCCCGATGCCGCTCTGTTTGACGCCGCCGAAGGGGATATTGGGCATGTCGAACTGCGGCCCCTCGTTGATGTTCACCGCGCCGACCTTCAGGTTGTTGATCGCATAACGGATGTTGTCGATGTTTTTGGTCAGAACCCCGGATTGCAGGCCGTACTCCGTGGAGTTGGCGATATCGACCGCCTCTTCGAGATTCTTGCAGCGGATGATCGGACAGGTGGGTCCGAAGCACTCGTTCACGACCATGTCGGATCGAGGGTCCACGCGGTCGAGAACGGTGGGCGGGTATGACGCACCTTCGCGTTTGTGGCCGCAGAGCACCTCTGCGCCATCCTTGACCGCGGCATCGACCGCGCTCTCAACGCGGACCGCAGCCTCCTCGTCGATGAGGGTTCCGATATCGGTCTCCGGGTCGAAGGGGTCGCCGCATTTGAGCGCCTTCGACTTCTCGGCAAGCTTCGCGGCAAGCTCGTCAGCCACCGACTCCATGGCGAGAACCCGCTTGATCCCGCGACATGACTGACCCGCGTTGCCGAAAGCGCCGGCTACCGCGAGGCTCACTGCCTTGTCGACATCGCCATCGTCGCACACGATAAGCGGGTCGTTGCCACCGGCCTCGATGGCGAGCTTCTTGATGCCCGCCATCTGTGCCAGTCTCCGGCCAGTGCCGGAGCTGCCGGTGAAAGTCACCATGTCGACGTTCCTGCTCCCCACCAGCACCTCTCCAATCTCGCTCGGACGGCCAGTAACGATACTGAGCATCTCGGGAGGCACGCCGCACTCGAGGAGGATCTTGACCAAGCGGAAGGCGGACAGGGGCGCCTTCTCGGTGGGCTTGATGATGGTCTTGTTCCCCGCGCCGAACGACGGCGCCACCTTGACCGTGACCTGATTCAGCGGACGGTTGAAGGGGACGATGGCGGTCACCACCCCGACCGGGAACCGCATGCCGACGATGATCCGGTCCCGTCCGGCGGAGTCGGTGTCGCTCGGAAGCTGCTCGCCAGTAATCCGTTTCGCTTCCTCGAACGCAGTGAGCAACAGCCCCACCGTGCGGTCCACCTCTCCCCGGCTGTTCTTGATCGACATGCCGGATTCCATGGTGATGCCGAGCGCGAGCTCGTCCTTGCGCGCCTTGATCGCGTGTGCCGCGTTGTAAAGGATCTCACCCCGTGCATATGCGGAAAGGGTCGGCTCGTAGGCTGCAAGTGCGTCCACCGCTCGTTCCACCTCGTCGGCGCCAAGGATGGGGACGCTCCCGACGAGCTCGCCCGTGTAGGGGTTGTGGACCTCGAGCCGCTCCGAGGAGTCGACCCATTCGCCTGCGACAAAACACTGCATGTGCTCTGCTTCGGGTCTGGTCATCGCGTGCATGGGTTTGTTCCTATGTATTAGTGAACGAAGGGAGCGATCGGCGGTGCGATCATCACCCCCTGCTCGCCTTCACCGCATCCGCATTCACTGCCATCTTGGGCATATCTCCGGCAGCCACAAGCGCGCAGTTGTCGGCGAAGAACTGATAACGCCCCGCCAATGCTTCGTTGGCGCAGTAAGCAATGTGCGGGGTGAGGATTACGTTGTCGAGCTTACGCAGCCTGCTGTCGGCCGCGAGCGGCTCTTTCTCGAAGACGTCCAGGCAGGCTCCGCCGATCTTTCGCTGCTCGAGCGCGGTGACGATCGCGGCCTCGTCGACCACCGGCCCTCGCGAGGCGTTCACCAGGATGGCGGTATCCTTCATCATCTCGAACTGGGGGGTACTCATCAGCCCCTTTGTCTGCGTGTTCAGGAGCACGTGCAGAGTGATGAAATCGGACTCTCGCAGCAGCTCTTCGAAAGAGGCGCTCTTGACATCGGCGTCGGTGATCTCGATGTGCGGGTCGTGAGCGATGAGGTTCATGCCGAACCCGCGTGCGATCCTCCCCGCCGCCTTGCCGATGTTTCCGTAGCCGAGGATGCCGAAATTCTTCCCTTTGAGCTCGGGCACGCCGATGAAGTCGGTCGTCTTCCAACCCCCGCTCTTCATGATGGCGTCGAATTCATGGGTTTTCTTCGCCAGAGCGAGGATCATGGCAAAGACCAACTCCGCCACCGACTGCGCTGCCACGTTCGGGGTGACGGCAACGTAGGCACCCTGCTTGGACACGGCATCAAGATCGACGTTGTTGTATCCGGTGCCACAGTGGATGAGCTTCAGTCGATTGCCGCGGCCGACGAGATCGGCACCGACGGTGATGTGGCCGGGGATCAATACGTCTATCCTTTCGATGTCATCGAGCATCTCCTGCTCGGTCTGGAGCAGCACATCCATATCGCTCGGGAAGATCTTGTCGGTGTATGCCTTGGTGTCGTCCTTGGCGTTGGTGACGATTGAAACTCGAAGTGCGCACATCGCAAAATTCCTCTATTCAGATCGTGTATTCAGATTGTGGCGACGTTCCTCGGCCAGATCGTTGCAAGCGGCGTAAACGGGAAACACCGCATCGACCGGTCGGCCCCGAACGGTAGCAACGACCACGGCGTTACTCACTCGATCGGAGAACACCTCGGGGGCGGGAGGAGCGCGGACCGGACCAACGGACCGGTGGCGATTCCTCGGCTGGCGAGACTCAATGGGGAGCGACCAAGCTCCGAGGCCGTTGTAGTCAACACCTGAACCCGAACACGATCAAGCGAAAGTTCTTCATATCGTGCATGAGTCTTCGCTCATACGGCGAGGGCCGAGGCGGCTCACGATCGAGGTGGGAGACGTGGCCGATCGGGACGGTTAAGCGCGCCGTCGGGCACCTCCCCGTCGAGGTACTGAAGGATGGAGTGGGCGGCGCGGAGCTCGATTTCGAGCCGCACGCCTGCGACGGCGGAGCCGAGATGCGGCGTGAAGACGGTCCGGTCTCGGTCCGAGAGCAACGTCTCGGGAATCGAATGCGGCCGGTCCGAGCGCGCGTGGTCCTCAAGCTCGAACACGTCCGCCGCGTATCCCCCGAGGCGGCCGCCGGCGATGGCGTCCGCGACCGCTTTCTCGTCGACAACCGAGCCCCGGCCGATGTTGACGAGACGACACCCTGGCCGGATGCGCCGCAGAGCCTCGGCGTCGAGCGAATACCGTGTTTCGGGCGTGAGGGGGGCAGCGCACACGATGAAGTCACTCATCTCCAGTAGCTCGCCCAGACCCACCGGCTCCAGGCCCAGCCGGACCCGCGTCCCCGCATCGAGCGGTTGCGGATCGACACAGAGAATCCGAGCGCAGCGGAAACCGTGGAGGCGTTCCGCCACCGCGATGCCCACCCTGCCGGCGCCCAGGATCCCGACGGTGCTCCCGTGGAGTCCGGCGCCGTAGAGCGCAGGGCGCCAGCCCTGGAACGCACCGCTGCGTACGAAGCGATCCCCGGCTCCGACGTTGCGCGCGAGCGCGATGAGCAACCCCACCGCGAGCTCGGCGGTCGGTGCGGTGAGCAGGTCCGGGACCACCGTGACCCACACGCCACGGTGGGTGCAGGCCTCGATATCGAAGTTGTCGTAGCCCTTGAGCGCGCAGGCCACGATGCCGAGGTCGAGGCAGCGCTTCAGCATCGCGTCGTCCACCCGGTCGGGCATGAAGGCGAGCAGGGCATGGGCGTGGCACGCGTTCGCGATCAACTCCTCGTGAGTCCACGGTTCCGGCGTCCGATTGCCGATGATGTCGCAGCGTGGTCGCAGTCGGTCGAGCACCTGCCGGTGAACCCGGCTCGAGATGGCGACCCGAGGACTCGTCATGTTCACCACCACCGGGACGACCCGGGATGTGTGGCCGCCGGGGTGTGGCGCCATCCTGCCGAGAATCGCATGCCCATCAACGGATCACCGTGCGGTGAGAATCAGCGCCACCCCGACCGCGACCAGTGCAGACCAGCCGAATCGGCCGATCAGCCGCCGCTCCTTGAGCACCAGCGCACCGAGGAGCACGGATACCGGGATCGAGATCTGGCGCAACGACGCCACTGCCGCGACGTTCCCGCCCAGGTAGAAGGCAGCCAGCAACAGGTAGTACGAAAGATAGGCCGTGGTTCCCGCTGCGAGGAATCGCCACGGCGTTGCCCGCCACCCCGCGAACAGGTGTTCGACCGCCCTCCGCCCGGGAGGACGCATCACGACGAACACCACCGCCATCCCCGGCAGCACTATCAGGACGTACATCGCCAGGAAGAATTCCTCGGGACGCACGGAGCGCATCGCCTCCGCGTCGACGAGGGTGATGACCCCGTGCGTACACATCGCGGCGACCCCGAGCAACAGCGCGCGCCGGTTGTCGAACACACGGGCGCCACCGCGCTCGTACTGGAGCAGGAAAGCCGAGACCAGCACGATTGCGATACCCGCAAGAAGCACGAGCGGATAGCGATGCCCGAGCACGAAATAGCCGGCGACCACCACGAACAGCGGGGAAGAACGCATGATGGGGTAGTAGACCGAGACGTCACCGAGCTTCACGCACATGACGGTAAAGAGGTAGTACAGAATCACGGCAACCCCGGAGGCGACGACGAGCGGCCAGACGTTGAGCGCTACCCACGGGTCCGATCCCGCCACCACGACATGGATACCGGCCAGCAGCGCAAACTGAGCCATGACCGCGTACGCGAGCCCTTCAGGATAGGCATTGTCCTTGATGTACACCTCTCGCAGCGGATGCAGGAGAGCGGAGCCGATCACGAGAGCGGCGATGATAGGGTCCATGAGCGCAGGCTGAGACGAACTCGGCAGGACAATCGACACCGCCCCAACGTATCACGGCACGTTACCGCCGCGTACAGATCGTTTTACTCGGTCGTGCCGGCCGTGTCGTGCATGGCTGTCACGATGCCGAAGAACGCCTTGATCAGTGGTGAACCCTTCCGCTCCTCGAGGCAGGTGAGATGCAGCTTGAGAAACAGCTCGGCGTCATTCACTCTCAGCGGGTGGATCCGGTCGTCGGGATGGGTGTCCTCCTCCAGCGCGATACCGATTCCTATCCCCGCGGCCACCGCCTCCGCCACCGCCTCGCGGCTCTCGATCTCGAGGACGGGCCGAATCTCCACGTCCGCTGCCGCGAGCGCGTCCTCGAATTCCTTGCGGGTGGCGGAGCCGTGCTCGCGGAGCACCATCCGCTGTCCTCCCAGCTCATCGATGCTCACCGACGATCGAGTCGACCAGGGATGATCGCGCCCCACGAGCAGCACGATTCGGTTGTGGCCGAGCGGCAGCGAATGCAACCGGGCATCCTCGTCCGGTCGTGGCAGGATGGCGACGTCGGACCGAAACGCGAACAGCCCGGCCAGCACCTCCTGGGTATTGCCCAGCGACACCGATAGCTCGACCTCGGAGTAGTGCCGGCCGAACGCGACGATCACCTCCGTGATCTGGGTGGGTCCAATCGCGCCGATCCGTAGCTGGCCAACGTGACATCCGCTGGCCGCGCGCATGGTCTCGGCCGCTTCGGTCTCGAGGCTGAAGATCCGCTGGGTAATCTCCGAGAGTCGGCGCCCCGTGTCAGTCAGCTCGACGTGGTGCCCATGGCGGCAGAACAACTCGATTCCGAACCGCTGCTCCAACGCCTTGATGTGGGTGGTGATGCTGGGTTGACCGACGAAGAGGGCACGAGCCGCGGCGGTGAAGCTGCCCTTCTGGACAACGGCATGAAAGCATCGGAGCTGCTTGAAATTGATCTTCTGGCGCAGGTCCATCGCGTTGCTCAACGTGGAGGCAGTGATCACCGGCATCTTCGCCCATTATGAGCTCGATACGATAATTCAATTGGACCGGATTCGTCGCATGTGCGAGCTTTCGCCGGTATGGAGCAGCTCGACACCAAGGGTCAGTACCCCGAAACCGGGATGATTCTGCGGGTGCGTCAGATCACGTACCAGGCAGTGAAGATCAACGCCTACGAACTCACCGATCCCGGGGGCGAGGCGCTACCGCCCTTCACCGCCGGTGCGCACATCGATTTTCACTTCCGCGACGGGAGCGTGCGACAGTACTCGCTGTGCAACGATCCGGCCGAACGTCATCGTTACCTCATCGCGATCCTTCGCGAAGAGCACGGCCGGGGGGGATCACAGGCTCTGCATGAGCGCCTGCACGTGCAACGCATGGTCTCGATTGGTCGTCCGCGCAACAACTTCCCACTGGCCGAGAACGCGACTCGATCCCTGTTGCTCGCGGGCGGAATCGGCATCACCCCGATCATGTCGATGACATACGAGCTGCAGCGCGCCGACAAAGAGTTTGTCCTTCACTATTGCACCAGGAGTCCGGACCACAACGCCTTCTTGAACGAGCTGTCGCCGCTGGTGCGTGACGGGCGCGCCATCATTCACCACGACAACGGGGTCCCCGCCAACGGACTCGACATCGCACGCGTGCTGGAGGGCTACGAGGAAGGCACGCATCTCTACTACTGCGGTCCGGCCGGCTTCATGGTCGCGTGCCGCAAAGCGAGCGAGCACTGGCCGGCCGGCACGGTGCACTGGGAGTATTTCACCGCGGATGCGGCACCGAAATCGGCTCTCTCGGGAGCCGAGCTCGAAGAGGCTGGAGACCACGCGCTCGGGCTGGGCTTCCAAGTGAAGGTGGCCAGCACCGGCGCCGTCCATACCGTCCCCAACGACAAGACCATCGTGGAGGTTCTCGCCGAACATGGGATCGAGGTCGAGACCTCGTGCGAATCGGGCTTGTGCGCGACCTGTAAAGTTCGTTATCTGGAAGGTGAGGTGGATCATCGCGATCTGACCATGAGCCAGGAAGAACAGGCCGAGTATCTCACCGCCTGCGTCTCGCGCGCGAAGAGCCCGATGCTCGTGCTCGACCTGTAGTCGACTCGTCCCGTCGCGGCGTCCAGCCCCTCCACGTGCGCTTGGTGCGACATGGTTTGATCTGTCCGAGCACGCTCATATAATGCACTGCATTCATTTATATATACGAGTCCATGCCGGAACGACTCCCGCCCATCTCGGCGTTGCGGGCACTTGAGGTGGCCGCGCGTCATCTGAGCTTCACGAAGGCCGCACGCGAGCTGCACGTTACCCAGAGCGCGATCAGCCACCAGATCAAGACGCTGGAAGAGCTCTGGGGCCTGAAGCTGTTCGAGCGCCGGGTTCGAGGGCTGGCCCTGACGGCCAACGGCGAGGAGCTCGCGAGGACCACGCGCGAGTTCTTCGATCGCATGTCCCATACGCTCGATGCGCTGCGTGTCGCTCCCTCCCACGAGCCACTGCGCGTCGACACGCTCCAGTCATTTGCAGTCAGATGGCTCGTTCCGCGACTGGGGAATTTTCATGAGCTCCATCCCGAGATCAATGTATGGATCTCGACCCACGATCGGCTCGTGGACTTCGGTGTCGACGACGTCGATCTGGCGATTCGACTGGGTCAAGGCAGCTACCCGGGCCTGCACGCCAGCCTGCTCATGCGCGAGGATGTCTACCCGGTCTGCGCTCCCGAGTTCTTGGCGCGTAACGGGCTCCCTGAAAACCCTCGCGATCTCCTGGATTTCCCGCTGTTGTTGCGTTTGGGCGAACCCAACCACCCGAACTGGAAACAATGGTTCGAAGCGGCCGGCCTGGCGGACGTGCACATGGCTGATGGGCCCCGGTTTCCGGATTCGAACATGGCGATCGAAGCGTCGAAGGACGGTCTTGGCATTGCGCTCGCCCGTACCGCTCACATCACCGACGAACTTGCGACCGGCAAGCTGGTCCGGTTGTTCGACGTAGAGTGCCCGTCCAGCGTCGCCTACTATCTGGTCTGCTCCGAAGGCCACGAGGACCAGCCCCGGATAGCGGCGTTTCGGAAATGGATCATTGGCGAAGCGGCTTCGACGTCCGCCGGGCCCGAGGACGCGGCCGCGAACGCCTGATCGACCCCGGGACCGGCGCGACTCCTCACCCCGTTCTCCACTCGAAGGAAAGAGCCCCTTCCCATGACGCGGCTCCGTAGTCCGATTCCGAGTCCTGTT
The DNA here is from genome assembly GCA_047514485.1 of Gammaproteobacteria bacterium. GTDB lineage: Bacteria > Pseudomonadota > Gammaproteobacteria > HK1 > HK1 > HK1. The sequence continues at coordinate 11,385 of JAKZYK010000492.1, read as the reverse complement.
CTCATTGTGCCTCGCCGCCGGGCAATTTCCCGATGGATCCCATAGTCACTGCAATCGTCCTCACCTCGGCGTTCATGCACGCGTTGTGGAACGCCCTGGTCAAGGTCGACAACGACCGCCTGATGGCGATGGCGGCGATCATCGGTCTGACCGCGGTGCTCTCGCCGGTGTTGATCGTTTCGAGCCCGCCGCCCGCACCCGAGAGCTGGAAGTACCTGGTGTTGTCAGCGGCGCTGAACAACCTCTACTTCTTCCTCCTGATCGAATCCTACCGCGTCGGGGACCTCTCTCACGCCTACCCGCTCGCGCGTGGCTCGGCCCCGTTGCTCGTCGCGCTCGGCTCGGCGGCATTCGCCGGAGAGCGACTCGGTCCTGGGAGCATCGCTGGAGTGCTCCTCATTTCGGTCGGGATCATGAGTCTGGTCGTGGGGAGCCGTTTCGATCCGCGCATCCGCCGGCGCGCGATCGGCTACCCGCTTGCGACGGGGGCGACAATCGCCGCCTACACCGTCGTAGATGGAATCGGCGTGCGGCTGTCGGGAAGTCCCATCGGGTACATCGGATGGTTGTTCGCGCTATTCGCGATCCCCATTGTGCTCGTCGCCATCGTCTTCCGCCGCGGCGATGCGCTCGACTTCCTTCGTACACGCTGGCGGCCGGCCGGGCTCGCCGCCCTGTTCAACTTCGGCTCCTACGGTCTCGCGATCTTTGCCCTGAGTCTCGGCGCGATGGCGCACGTCTCGGCCCTGCGTGAAACGAGCGTGATCATCGCCGCCCTCATTGGCACGGTGTTCCTCAAGGAGCCGTTCGGGCGGACCCGAATCGCCGCCGCGTTCCTGGTCGCGGCCGGCGTGGTCACGATTCACCTGACCGGCTGATTCCGGCTACCACCCGAGGGGGCCGTAGCTGGCGCGGCGGAAGCCGGGCGCTGCCACCATCGCACCTCGGTCGGGATCGCATCGTGTACACACCGCCCGGCGTCGGGGTCGATGCGGCGCCACTTGATCCGGTGTCCGCGCGCCGCACGCGCATCTCCCGTCTCGCGCGAGATTCGCGCTCCCGGAGTGAGCAGTCCCCGGACCGTGCACGCGGGGCTCGCGCTGGTGGTCTCTCGCCATCGACGCCGGCGGGGGCCAGACCCGGCAAGCGACGATCGCGACCGGGGTGAAACGGCCGCCGCACGGGCACGAGATGCGCTACGCAGCATGAAGAATTACTCATGCTATTCATGAGAACGGTTGATTTGCATTTGCCGCGACCAAACAGTAATCATGCATCGCCTTCTGCCGCGCACGGGCCGGTCGAGCGCGTTGGATCCGGCTCGGTAGAACTCTGAGTGTCGAGCGGACAAGTACATGCTGAAGCTTGAACGGCTCACCAAGCAGTTCGGCGATCTCAAGGCCGTCGACGGCATCTCGGTCGAGATTCCCGCCGGACAGATGGTCGGCATCATCGGACGCTCGGGTGCCGGCAAGTCTACCTTGCTCAGAATGATCAACCGCCTGGGAGACGCCACTTTCGGGGACATCACCTTCAACGACGGTGGCGAGATGATCGACGTCAACAAGCTGAAGGGTAAGGCGTTGCGTCAGTGGCGAGCACGTTGCGCGATGATCTTTCAGCAGTTCAACCTCGTCCCCCGCCTCAATGTCATCACCAACGCCCTCATGGGGCGAATCGGTTACAACAGCACGGTGAGGACGGTGTTCGAGGTGTTCTCACCGGCTGAGCGGGCCTTCGCCATCCAGGCCCTGGACCGGCTCGACGTGAGCTCCCAGGCCCTGCAGCGCGCCGATACCCTCTCCGGCGGACAGCAGCAGCGGGTTGCAATCGCGCGGGCCCTCGTTCAGGAGCCCAGGCTCCTGCTGGCCGACGAGCCGATCTCGTCGCTCGATCCGCGCAATGCCAGCATCGTCATGGAGGCGTTGCGCAAGATCAATCGCGAAGACGGCATCACGGTGATCTGCAATCTTCACACCCTTGACACCGCCAGGACATATTGTGAACGCATCATCGGTATGAAGCTGGGATCCATCGTGTTCGACGGCAAGCCGGCGGAGCTGACGGTGCCGTTGCTGCGAGACCTCTACAGTGTGGGGGAAGACGAGGATGACGAGGAGTTCTCGACCGCCATTACCTCGACCTCCATTGAAGTCACCACGGATGATTCGGGAAATGAGAAATCCAGCGAGGCGGTGGGCGTTTGACACTATCCTCGCTGGAGCTGCGCGAACTCCTGGGCCGGGAGGTTCGTTGATTCGGGACTGGCCGGAAGGCTTTGCAAACGTGGGAGTTTATTCCGCGGAACAAGCAACTGGATCACTGTGTGGGAATCTTGATCACTTTGCCGGTGAAACGAGGTCCGCAGGGAGGCGGGATACAACAAGGAACGTGCGAGCGGAACCGCCAGCGTAGAGTGGATTCCCAATCGGGTATCCATAACACACCCCATGTAGGAAGGAGGAGCTCATGTTGAATCGACATTCAATCGTGTCAACCGTTGCGGCGCTGTCGTTCGGTGCAGTGATGGCTTTGGGAGTGGGAACCGCCGCCGCCGACAGCTATATCGGAGGCTGGCAGAAGGACTATCCGGAAATCAGCTACGGTGTGATCTCGGTGGAAACCGCCGTCGATACCATCAAGTCCCAGAAGAGATTCGTCGAGTACGCATCCAAGGAGCTCGGCGTCGAGTTCAAGCTGTTCACCGCCGCGGAGTACGCCGGTATCGTGAACGGCCTTGCGGCCGGTCAGGTGCACGTCGGCTGGCTTGGCGCCAGCAGCTTCGCTTCTACCTGGATGGACTGCGAGTGTGTCGAGCCGATCGCCGGGGCGCAAAATCTCCAGGGCGGCATGGGATACAACTCGGTGCTCATCGTCAAGAGCGACAGTCCCTACCAGAAGTTCGAGGATCTGAAGGGCAAGACGGTGGCGCGCAACGATCCCCATTCCACCTCGGGGTTTCTGATCCCGACCGTGTCCTGGTACAAGATGGGCACGCCGGTCGACAAGTACTTCAACTCGCCTCTGTCCGGCGGTCATCAGCAGACCATCGTCGGCGTGCTCAACGGTACCTTCGACGGAGGCTTTACCTGGACGACCCTGAACGACGGGTTCGGGGCCATCCGAAAGATGCTCGACAAGGGCTTGCTGGAGCGGGATCAGATCCGGGTCATCTGGACCTCGGCGTTGATCCCGACGCCCCCGGTGGTGATCCTCAGCAGCTTGCCGCCGGCGATGAAGTCGGACCTCGCCAAGCTGTTCCTGCGCCTCGAGGAGAACGACCCGGAGCTTGCCGAGGCAGTCGCGCAGGGCAGGACCCTCGGGCTGCAGCGGGTCTATCATGAAGACTACCAGGCGGTCATCGACGCAAAGATGTGGGTCAAGGAGCAGCGCAAGAAGAACTGACAGGTCACTTCGTCGGACAGGTGAAGACGTCCGCCGGGCGTCTTCACCCGTCCACTTACCGGCTCGCTTCGGTAGTCAACTGGCCCGCCGGCTGAATTCTCAAGTAGAGAGTGTTCCCGAATGTCAGTCGAGGCTACTACGCCGCAGAAGCTGGATCCGGTCGCCCAATTCGAGGCGACCCGCGCCGCCTATCTTCGCTACAAGCGGTTCTATACGGTGGTGTTCTGGATCGCGTTCTTTTTCTGCCTGACCCTGGCGGTCGTCCAGACCGAGTTCAACATTTTCACCGTCATCGCGTCCTTGCCGCGCAGCGGCAACTTCATCGTCAAGGCATACTCGGCTCTGAGCTGGGACAACTTCTGGTTCGATCTCACGGACTGGTACTGGGGGTTCGGACAATGGCTGGATGCGTTGTTCGTGAGCCTCATGATGGCGTTCACCGCGACGGTCGTCGGGACCACCATCGGCGGTCTGCTCAGCTTCGTCGCGTCGCGTAATCTGGCGAAGAACTACTGGCTGTACTTCTTCACCCGCCGTATCCTCGAGATTGCACGAACCGTTCCCGACATCGTCTGGGCGCTCATTTTCATCTATCCCTTCGGAGTGGGACCGCTCGCCGGCGTCCTCGCGCTGATCGTCCACACCACCGGCGCCCAGGGGAAGTTGTTCTCGGAGGTCAATGAGAACGTCGACGAGAATCCCGTCGAAGGCATTCGCGCCAGCGGGGGTGACTGGTTCGAGGAAATCCGGTTCGCGGTGATCCCACAGGTGCTCCCGAACTTCATCTCGTACACTTTCTGGCGCCTCGCCCTCAACGTGCAGGCGGCGACGGTCATGGGATTCGTCTCCGCCGGCGGTATCGGCTACGAGCTGCTCACCGCCATCAGACTGCTCTATTTCCTCGACGTCGGGGCGATCCTGCTGATGATCATCGGCACCGTATTTCTGATCGACATGGCGAGCGAGAGGCTTCGTCACCACTTCATCGGCAAGGAAACCCTGGCCCATTGAAAGTCGACAAGAGAGGCATCGCGTTATGAGCGTCGGAGTCGACGTGCTGACGGCCGAGAAGATCCGGGAACAGCAGGAGCGCTTCCCGCGAGTTTTCTCGATGACCCTCGAGCAAAAGCTCGTACGCTGGGGAGCGTTGCTCTTCACGCTCGGTCTCCTCGTCTACATGCTCAACCAGCTCGGTTTCTTCTCCGAGAGGTTCTACGGCAACCTCGGCAAGCTGGCTATCATGTTCGGTCAAATGTTCCCACCGACCACCGGCGGGCAGTTCTGGGATTTCGTGGACGCCATTGGAGACACTCTGGGAATGGCGCTCATCGGTAGCGTGATAGGATCGCTCGTCGCGGTCCCCCTGGCATTCATGGCGGCGAAGAACTTCAACCCGATTCGACCGCTACAGTTTGCGACTCGACGCTTTGCCGACGTGCTTCGAGCCGCCGACTACATGATTTGGGGACTCATCTTCGTGCGCGCGATGGGGCTGGGGCCGATGCCCGGGATCCTTGCTATCGCCATCGTCGACTGTGGCATTCTGGTCATTCTGTTCTCCGAGGCGATCGAAAACATCGATCGCAATCAGATTGAGGGTGTCCGTGCCTCGGGAGGCAACAGGCTCGAGGTCATCCGCTTCGGCGTCATGCCGCAGGTGATGCCGGTTCTTCTCACCAACGCTCTGTACATGTTCGAGTCCAACACCCGGGCGGCGGCCATTCTCGGCATCGTAGGCGCCGGCGGCATCGGCTTCCTGCTTTCCGATAACCTGCGAGCCTTCGAGTTTTCGAACACGTGCACGATTATCCTCATGATCATCGTCGTGGTGTACTTCATCGACTTCGGGTCGAAGAAGCTTCGCGAGCGCTATATCCGCGGCGACGACTACCTGCAGGGAGACGAGCGTGCTCGGAGCCTGTGGTCGAGCTGGTTCAAGAAGTTCCCGCCGCGGAAATCTTGACGGGCGCGGTTCCCCGGCCAGCGTGCGGGGTCCTCGATCAAACATCCGGACCAACTCGGACGCTCCGACCCAAGGGATCAACCGCCGCACTTCCTTCAGCCCGCAGCTACCAAGTCGGGCCGCGAGCCAGCGTGCGGCCTGCCCTTCGCCAGCTTCCGGTGTCATCAGGTAGATATCTCCGGGCCATGGACGGCGTAGCGCCTCGCCCCCCTCATGAACAACCGTCAAACCGAATAGCGCTCATTCGATCATCGGAATTTTTCTCTATTCGAAGCCGTGGTATTACTGTGCCGACAACCGTGGACGCCGTCCTGATGAGGAGATGCGGAGATGGCACAGCAAGCAGAAGTGGTCGCGAGCAAGACCAGGCCTGTTCCCTATGACGGTTATCACGTCAATCGCGTCCCGAAGCACGATCCTCTGCTCACCGAGACTGGACCCGGCACCCCGATGGGCGAGTACATGCGGCGCTTCTGGCACCCGGTGTGCCTTTCCGAGGAGTTGACCGACGTCCCTCGATATCTCCGGATCATGGGCGAGGATCTCGTCGCCTTCCGGGACAAAGACGGGCGGGTAGGCGTGTTACACCTGCACTGCGCACACCGGGGCGCCTCGCTCGAGTACGGCATGATCCAGAAACGGGGCATCATGTGCTGCTATCACGGCTTCGTATGGGACGTGGATGGCACCTGTATCAAGGTGCCCTTCCCTGCCGGCGAGGAGAAAGAAGGGGAGAAGGCGCGCCAGAAAATCTGGCAGGGCGCCTACAAGGCGCGTGAGGAGTGCGGTCTGATATTCGCCTACATGGGCCCCCCCAACGAGGAGCCTCCGTTTCCAGTCTGGGAGGGTGACTACACGGTGCACCCGGACGACGAGCTCGTCCCGTACAGCAACCTTCAAGTCTGCAACTGGTTGCAGGTGCAGGACAACTCGGTCGACCAGTATCACCACATTCCGCTACACACGACCGCGCTGGTTCCCGGCCACGAGCAGGGTACGACGTTTACCGAGGCAGGCGCCGCACCCTACCTGATCCGACCGGATCTGCAGTTCTTTCCCGTCGACGATGGGCGGACCATGGCGTGGACCTCGTCGCGACGCTTCGACGAGAACAAGATCTTCATTCGGGTCAATCATCAGATCCTGCCGAACGTCAGCTTCCACTCCTACCTCTTCGAGGACGGATTGAAGCAAAAACACTTCAGCCGGGTGCACCTGCACCGTTGGACGGTACCGGTCGACGATCACAACAGCAAGATGATCGGCTGGCGCGTGTTCGGCCCCCACATCGATCCGCGCGGTGCCGGGAAAAAGCACTTCGTAGGCTACGAGAAGATGGACTTCCTCGAAGGCCAGTGCGGCATGCGCCGGCCCGAACGGCTCCGGTACGGCCAGGGCGAGCTTCCCCCCGTGTACAAGGACCACCGCGAGAGACCGACCTATCACGAGGCCCAGTACGCGCCGGGCGACTACGAGGCGGTGTGCAGCCAGCGGCGCATCGCCGTGCACGCGCTCGAGAATCCCATGAAGTTCGACGGAGGAGTCTATCTCTTTCGCAAGATGCTTCGCGACGCACTGAGCGGACGGAACCCGGCCACATCGGCGGAGGGTTTCAAGACCTGGCTCGAATCCCGCGACGGCAGGCCGAACAGCTATTGCTCGGGAAACATCCTTCTCATTCCGGAAGGGTCCACGCCGGAGGCGGAGGTCAAGGCACGACGAGCGATCGCGGTCGACGTAATCAAGGCCACCATCGAGTCCGACGCTCTGAGTGGGACCGAGCGCACCGCCTTCATGCAGACCAGGCTGGCCGCGATTGAACAGCGCTATGGCTGAAGCGTGCGGGTCAGCCGGCGGAGCAGTTTGCGCCGCGCGCGAGCAGCCGGTCGACGAGGTTCCCGCGGGCGATTGACCCGGCTCTCATTCAAGCCTCGGCCGATTCGGGCGCGTACGCCGCCTCGATCTCCGCAAATTTTTTCCGCATGAACTGCTTGCGTCTCTCGCCCTGCAGAGCGTCGCTTTCGGTGGTGGCTTCGATCACCCGCTTGGCGACCTCCCGGCGTCGCTCAACCTCCTCGGCCATCGTGGGCGCCCTCGGCACAATCAGGACATTGCCCGAGCAGTAGCTGTTCGGGGGACCGTTGGAGAGCCAGTCCCGCCATGCCTCGGGGGTGGCGCCCGGGCTCTTGCCGTCAATGACCAGCCTGAGCAGTTGCCGGAACATCGTGACCCCGCCGTCGAAGGGCAGCAGGTGTTCGAGTGAGTGCACGGCGATCCGCCGAGAGCTGCTCACGGCCTCGTAGTCACCCGGCGCGTACTGGGCATCACGATAGGCAGTCCGCTCACGGTGGTGCTTCGGGATCGGCGGCAGCTCGCCCTGACCATACTGGAGCCGTTCGGGCCGGCGCATGCCGCATTGGCCTTCGAGGAAGTCCATCTTCTCGAAGCCCACGAGGTGCTTTTTGCCGATGCCGCGCGGGTCGCAGTGCGGACCGAACAAGCGCCAGCCGAACATGATGCAGTTCTCGTCGTCGACCGGCACCACCCACCGGAACATGTGAGTCCGGCTGAAGTGATTACGCTTTGACCCGTCCTCGAAGAGATAGGAGTGGAAGCTGCCGTTCGGGAGGAACTGGTAGTTCACCCGGATGAAGATCTTCTCGTCGTCGACCCGCCGTGACGAGGTCCAGGCCATCGCCTTTCCATTGTGTACCCGGAAAAACTGCAGGTCGGGCCTCACCTCGTAGGGTGCGGCTCCCACCTCGCCGAAGGTCGTGCCCTGCTCGTGGCCGGGAACCAGCGCGGTCGAGTGGAGCGGAATGTGATGATACTGGTCCGCCGCGTTGTCCTGAACCTGCAGCCAATTGCAAGGATAGAGGTTGCTGTAGGGGGCCATCTCGTCGCCGGGATGCAGGCCCCAGTCGCCGTCCCATTCAGGGAACGGGGGCTCCTCTTCGGGTGGCCCCATGTAGGCGAAGACCAACCCGTTGCGTTCGAATGCCTTGTAGGCCGGCTGCCACGCGCGCCCGCGGATCCGCTCTCCCTCGTGCTCCTGCCCTTCGGGAAACGGAATCTCGAGGCATGACCCGTCCACGTCCCACACGATCCCGTGGTAGCAGCACATGAGGCCGCGCTTCTGGATGAGGCCGTATTCGAGCGAGGCGCCACGGTGGGTGCAGTGCAGGGCAAGCACGCCAACCCGCCCGCTCTTGTCGCGGAAAGCGACCAGGTCCTCGCCGAGGATCCGGATGTACCTGGGAACGTCGGTGAGCTCCTCCGACATGCACACGGGATGCCAGAAGCGCCGCATGTACTCCCCCATCGGCGTCCCCGGGCCGGTCTCGGCGAGGAAGGGATCATGGTCCGGGGTGCGGTTCTGGTAGTAGCCGCCGTAGGACTGCTTCTTCCACGGTGTTGGGCCTTTGCCCGGCAGTCGTGAACTCATGCCTGCTCTCCTGTAACGATCGAAGGGACAGCGTTGCGACCGATGGATAACGACCACGTCGAAATCATACCGAGCTATTCATACCGTGGACTACTCACGGTGGCGATGCGGACCATTTCGATCTGGAATAGAGCTCATCGATTTCTTGCATGGTTCAGTTCACGGCCGTGTCGCGCCGGCCTCGGCCGGCATATCGATTCGGGGCGGTTGGATGTCCTCCGGGGGCGTGGCGCTACTGCCGGGGTGGGAGCCGTCTCCTCAATGGTCGGGTCCCGGAGCACAGCGATCAGAGCGAGACTGTCAAGCTCTCGTCTTCTTCCAGGTTCATCGCGTTCACGAAAATGGTCTGGAACTCTGTCCGCGTTGCCAAGGCCACATGCTCGACCCGTTTCGCGATCTCATCGGCGCGTCGTCGCTCCGTCTCCGACAGCAGGGCAATCTGGGCTCCCAGATGCGCGGCATTCCCCACGTAGGTAATCTTCTCGACCGGCAGCGCCGGCAGCAGCCGGACTCGCACCGCACTCTCGACACTGATGTAGTTGCCGAAGCCCCCGCACAGCAGCAGCTCGTCGATCTGCTCGTCAGGTACGTTCATCACTTCCTGGAGCATCAGGATCCCGGCGAATATGGCGCCCTTGGCGAGCTGGAACTGGCGCACGTCGAGCTGGGTCAGGGTGATGTCATCGTTGTTGCCGGCGTGGTCGCCCCATACCAGTACGAAGGCGCGTGTTTCCTTCTCTCCCACCAGACGTTTGCGAATGGCTTCCGGGAGGGCGTCGAGACTTGTCCAGCGCATGCGTCCCATGCCGTTGAGCACACCGCCATCGAGCATCTTCGCGACCGCGTCGATGAGGCCGGAGCCACAGATGCCGATGGCGGCGGTATCTCCGATCACTCCGCAATGCACGTCGTCATTGAGCTCGACGCGCTCGATCGCACCCACCGCACCTCGCATTCCATGCGTGATCTGCCCGCCCTCGAGCGCGGGTCCAGCCGGTGCGGAGCAGGCCATGAGCCGGTCTCGGGAGCCCATGACCACCTCTCCATTGGTGCCGATGTCCACCAGCACGCGCACGCCCTCGCTCTCGAAAATGCGCGTCGCGAGCATCGCCGCCACGGTGTCGGCGCCGACGAATCCCGCGACGATGGGGAGAAAGCACACCATCGCGTTCGGCGCCCCTTTCAGCGGCAGCTCACCGGCAGGAATCGCCAGCGACTCTCGAACCACCGGTGCATAGGGAGCCAATCCGACGTAGCTCACGTCGATGCCCAGGAAGACGTGGTGCATGCACGTGTTGCCGGCGATCACTACCTTGTAGACGTGCTCGGGAGAGACACCGGCTTCCCGGCAGGCCCCCTTGATGAAGTCGTTGACGGTGGTCAGAGCACGTGCTCTCAAGGTCGTCAGCTTCTTGTCGTCAAATTGCGCGAACGCGATCCGAGACATCAGGTCGCCACCATAGATCGCCTGCGGGTTGACGCTGCCGACCGTCGCGAGCTGCTCGCCGTTCGCGAGATCGACGAGGCTTCCAACGATGCTCGTGGTGCCGATGTCGAACGCCATTCCATACCTGTGCTCCGATGTGTCACCGGCTTCAATGTCGATGATCCGATGGTTGAAACTTGTCACGGTCAGCTCACCCCGCCGCTTGCGAAGCGCGGTCGGGATCTTGCGAATCACCGCGAGCGGTATCCTCGAGTCGAACTGGTCACCGAGCTCGTCGAGAATTACTTCGATATCCGTGCTCTGGTGATGCTCCTCGACCGGCGCCTTGGCACGGATGACATGCTTCTTCACCCCGGCGTCGATGGCCAAGCCAGGCGCGGCGGCACCATCGCCGGCCGTGAGGATTTGATGGCCCGATTCCGCCTTCGGCGGCATCGCCATGATTGTGCAGTCGGCGATCACATTGGTCTGACACGCCAGGCGGAATCGCTCGTGAACCTCGTCGTGGCCGAGCTGCACCGTGTCCTGCACCGTTGGGGGTGGAATGTGGCCTTCGAGCACCTTCACACGGCAGCTCCGGCATCGCCCCCGCTCGCCGCAGGTGGCGGCGATCTCGATCCCGGCCGCCCGGGCCGCTTCCAGCATCGATGCGCCGGCGGGTGCGGTGACCGTGCGATGTTCGGAACCGGTCGTGGCATCGACGAAGGTCACTGCGAAGCCATTTGACACGCGAACTCTCCTGATGGTCGATTGCAAGCTGTCGATGTGGTTGTTCTCCGCGAGAGACGCGGCGCCGCGACGGGCGGTGGCAGCAGCGGCGGACGGGATGGTACCGCATTCCGCGCCGACTCATGGCTCGGTAGGAGAACAGGCGTGCGACCGGTTGCGGTGTGTAGAATCCGCGGATTCGGCAACAGCGGTCGGTTCCTTGCTCCGGGCGGTGCTGCCGCGTTCGAGCGATGGGTGCCGGCACACGCAAACCCGGAGCGCGAGGGAGAATGCCCATGCTCATCGCCCAGATCAGCGATTTCCACGTCCGTGCTCACGGTGCGGAAAGCACCTTCGGTATCGACAACAACACCAACCTGAGTGCCGCGGTCGCGATGCTGAATCATCTCGATCCCG
>JAKZYK010000491.1:0-5479 GCA_047514485.1 Gammaproteobacteria bacterium | reverse complement strand
CGCGGCCTACGCGGGGGGCGACCCGGCTCCCGCCGCGTCGGACTACGGCGCCGTCGGTTACGCCGAGATCGATGATGTCATCGATCGATTCCAGGATGTCTACCTCAGGCGTGTGATCGAGGATGCGCGGGCCGCCGGTGTCGATACTCTGCTGATCCGCATCGACACCGACGGGGGACAGGTGCACTACGCTCGCACGATGTTCAAGCGCATCCTCGATCTCGAGGCGGCCGGGATCCGCACCGTCGCGTTCGTCGACTTCCGCGCGATATCCGCCGGCGCGCTGATCGCCTACGCCCACGAAGAGGTGTATCTCGCCGAGACCGCGTCCATCGGCGACATCGGCGTCGTCTTCCAATCGTCGGAGGGGGAGATCAAGTACGCACCCGAGAAGTTCGAGACCGTCATCCGCACCCTGCTGGTCCAGGCAGCGGAGCAGCGCGGCTGGAACCGGGGGATGCTGCTCAAGATGACCGCCCACAAGCAAACCCTCTACCGGGTCACCCGTCCCGGCGGGACGGTGGACTACGTCATCGAGGACGATCTTCCGGAGTTCCTCGCGCGCTACCCCGACATCGACCGCGACGATCCACAGCAGGTCATCGTCTACCGCGGCGCGGATCGCCTGCTCACCCTGACCGGGCTGGAAGCGGCGAAGTTCGGCATGGCGAGCGGCAACGTCGCCGATCTCGACGCGATGCGGGCGCACCTCGGGGTCACCGTCGATCGCATCGTCGATCTGTCGCCGCGAGGTACGGAACGAATGGCCTGGGCGCTGTCGCGGTTCGCACCGGCCCTCGCGGGGCTCGCGGTGCTGTTCCTGCTCTTCGAGCTGAAAACCCCGGGAGTGGGACTGTGGGCGGGCCTCGCCGCACTGCTCGGAACGGGGTTCCTGCTCACCCATTACTCGCTCGATCTCATCGAGCATTCCGAGTTGCTGCTGATCGTGATCGGTCTCGGGCTCCTCGTCGCCGAGATGCTTACGATGGCGGGCGGCGGGTTGTTCGCGGCGCTCGGCGCGGCGATGGGAATCACCGGGCTTGTGCTCGCGTTCCTGCCGAACGAGTTCGCATTCGACTTCGACGATCCGGTCTTTCTCGACGCGCTCGGAGACGCCGCGGTCGATTGTGCGACCGCGGTCGGCATCGTCGCGATCGGCGTCGTGCTCACCATCCGCTACCTCCCGCGCACCGTGTTGCACCGGCACATCGTGGTGGAAGGGGCGGTGACCGCGACCAGCACGGGCGATCTCGAGGCGCGGGCCGGCGCGATCATCGGGCGGCGCGGCGAAGCGTCCGAGGCGCTGCACCCGAGCGGAGTCGTGCGGATCGGGGGCGAGCCGATCCGCGCCCGCGCCGAGCACGGCGCCCATATCGAGACGGGTGCGGCGGTGGAGGTCGTATCGGTCGAGTTCGGTGAAGTCGTGGTGCGCGCGGCCGGCGATGCGAACCGCGCCCGGGGGCATGGCGGTGGATAGCCTCGGCCTCTCCGCATCGGCCGGCATCGATTGGCCGAGCTTGTGGCTCGCGCTCGGGTGGCTCGCCCTCGCGGTGACGCTGCTCGTCCTCGAGCTCTTCGTGGTGTCGTTCGGCGTGCTGCTCATCGCGTCCATCGCATCTGCCGGCGCCGCGATCCACTACGCGTTCGTCGCGAACGACGTGGCGGGGTGGGCGATGACGATGGTCACGCCGATCCTCGCCGCGGTGCTCCTGCGCTGGGGGCTCGCGCGCATCCGCACGTCGCGCCGCCTCGTGCCGCAGAGCGAGATCACCGCGGAGGCCGGCTATCATCACTACGCGGAAAAGATCGGCGTGCATTCCGGCGCCGCTGGTGTCATGGTGACCCCGGCTCGGCCATCGGGTCGGGCGCGCTTCGACGGCGGCGAGTGCGACGTACAGGTGCGCAGCGGCAGTCTCGGGCGCGGCGCCAAGGTGGTAGTGCTGCACATCGACGGTCCCATCGTGTTCGTCGCGCCGGCGGCGGACGACGAACCACACGACACGAGGAGGTAAGACCCCATGACCTTCGAGCTTATCGGGCTGTTCATCGTCGGCGTCATCGCCATCATGGTCATCGGGTTCATCTGGAGCGCGTTCTGGCTGTGGTGGCAGTCGATCCTCTCCAATGCGCCGGTGAACCTGCTCCAGATTATCTTCATGCGCTTTCGAAAGGTGAGTCCGTCCAACATCGTGACGATGCGGATCACCGCGAAGAAGGCAGGCATCGACCTGTCCGCCGATGAGCTCGAAGCCCACACCCTCGCCGGCGGCAACGTCACGCGCGTCGTGCAGGCGCTCATCTCCTCGAGTAAAGCCAACATCACGCTCGACTACGACCGCGCCTGCGCGATCGATCTGGCCGGGCGCGACGTGCAGGAGGCGGTCGGCACCTCGGTCAACCCGAAGGTCATCGACGTGCCCTCGGGGCAGATGGCGAAAAACACCATCGACGGCATCGCCGGCGACGGCATCCAGCTCAAGGTGAAAGCGCGGGTCACGGTGCGCACCAACCTCGACCGCCTCGTCGGCGGCGCGACCGAGGAGACGATCGTCGCCCGGGTCGGCGAGGGCATCGTCACCACCATCGGCTCGGCGAAGAACCACATGGAGGTGCTCGAGAATCCCGATAGCATCTCGAAGGTCGTGCTCGACCGCGGCCTCGACTCGGGCACCGCCTTCGAGATCCTCTCGATCGACATCGCCGACATCGACGTCGGCGACAACATCGGGGCGCGCTTGAAGATCGACCAGGCCGAAGCCGAGAAGCAGGTCGCCCAGGCCCAGGCCGAGCGCCAGCGCGCCCTTGCCGTCGCCCGGGAGCAGGAGATGATCGCACTCGTGCAGGAGAACCGCGCCAAGGTCGTCCTCGCCGAGGCCGAGGTGCCCAAGGCTATGGCGGAAGCGTTCCGGGCCGGCAACCTCGGGGTGATGGACTACTACAACATGCAGAACGTCATCTCCGACACACGCATGCGTCAGAGCATCGCGCAGTCGGATCGTGACGCCGGTGCGCCGTCCGGTGAAGGCTGAGCCGTGACGACGTTCGCGGAGCAGGCCGCGGGCCACCGATTGAGCGTGCGTATCGAGGCAGAGGAGGACTGAGGCATGGCGGCGTTCGGAGAGTTGATCCAGCGGATCACCCGTTCCCTCGAAGAAGCAGGCGCGCAGCGGCCCGGCGGCGATCTGCGGGCCCAACTGGGGTACGGCGCAGAGGACGATGACATGGACGAGCCGGCGCCGGGGGCAGTCTGGGAGCCGGAGACAGTGCGGAGGCCGGGGACATTGCGGGCACCGGAGACAGCACGGGCACCGGGGACATTGCGGGCACCGGAGACAGCACGGGCACCGGGGACATTGCGGGCACCGGAGACAGCACGGGCACCGGGGACAGCACGGGGGTCGGGGACAGCACGGGGGCCGAAGACAGCACGAGTCCCGGAGGCGTCACGAGCGACGGTGACGTTGCGGGCGTCCGAAACGTATCGGGCGACGCCCTCCTCCCTGGCAGCCCCACCCCACCACCCCCATGCATCTCCCACATCCTCGCTTTCGGAGCGCATCCGCGCGCGCCTGCGCGGGTCGGATGCATTGCGCGAGGCGTTCGTGGTGAAGGAGATCCTGGACCAGCCGCTGGGGCGGCGGCGCAGGAGGTAAGGGAATACGGTAGCGGCCCGCTATCGAGGGGCGCTTTCCGTATCGTGGACGCGGCGCTCTGCGACAAGGCGCCGGGCGCGACGGATCACAGCCACCTCGCGATCGTGGGCTGCCTCTTCGATGCCGCGGTAGCGACGCACACCTCGCAGATCGAGCGGCGGGAGGATGCGCAACCAGCCGCCCCACAACGCGCGCAGGCGCCGTGCACGCTCGGGACCCGACGCCAGCGGCACCACCGGCGGCATGTCCTCCACGCAACTCGTGTATGACCGCTCCCCCCGGACAAGGAGCGCCAGGGTGTCCTGCTTGAGCATCGAGATCAGCATCGACATGGGCGGGCTCCCATGACTGGTTCGACCCGGGTGGGGGTCGAGGTCGGGGGCACGTTCACCGATCTCGTCGCATTCGAGGCCGATGGGGTGCGCATCACCAAGGTGCCGAGCACACCCTCGGAGCCGCACCGCGGAGCCATCGCCGCGCTCGACGAATCCGGTCTGGCGATGGACACCGCCGGAGATCTCGTGCACGGCTCGACCGTCGCGACCAACGCGGTGCTCGAGCGCAAAGGGGCCAGAGTCGCATTCCTCGCGACCGAGGGCTTCTGCGACGTGCTCGCGTTGCAGCGCCAGAGCCGGCGCTCCATCTACGACATCCACTACCGGAAGCCGGCGCCGGTGGTCTCGCGCCGCGACACGTTCGAGATCCCGGAGCGCATGGGACCGCACGGGGAGATCGTCACCGCTCTCGACGAAGCAACGGCGGAGGATCGTATTCGCCGCGCGCTGGAAGGCGCCGGCTACGAATCGATCGCGATCTGCCTCCTGAACAGCTACGCCAACCCCGTCCACGAGCGGCGCGTTGCAGAGATCATCTCCGAGCGCTTTCCCGGCATCGGCGTCACCTGCTCGTGCGACGTGACGCGCGAGTTCCGCGAATACGAGCGCGCGTCGACCACCGCCCTCGCGGCGTACGTCCAGCCCGTCATCGATCGCTACCTGAAGGAATTCGAGCGCGAGCTCGACGCGCGGTCGTTCACGGGCCGGTTCAGCCTGATGCAATCGAACGGCGGGCGCCTGCCCGCGAGCGGCATGGCCGAGAACGCGATCACCTCCCTGTTCTCCGGTCCGGCGGCGGGGGTGATGGGCGCGATCCGCCAATCGGAGCGCTCGGGCTACCGCAACCTCATCACCTTCGACATGGGGGGCACGAGCACCGACGTGTGTCTCGTGCGCGACGGGGTCCCGGTTCTCACCAGCGACGCCGAGATCGACGGGCTCCCCATCCGCACCCCGGTGCTCGACATCGTGACGGTGGGCGCCGGGGGCGGCTCGATCGTGTGGTGCGACGACGGCGGTATGCTGCGGGTCGGGCCGCGATCGGCCGGCGCCGAGCCCGGTCCCGCCTGCTACCGGCGCGGCGGCACGGAACCGACGATCACCGACGCACACATCGTCCGCGGCACCGTGCTCGCCGACACCTTCCTCGGCGGGCGCATGGACGTCGACCCCGCGCTCGCCCGCGAAGCGTTCGGTGTGCTGTCGGAGCAGCTTGGCCGAAGCGAGGAGCAGATCGCCGACGACGCAGTGAGCGTCGCCGAACACAACATCGTGCGGGCGATCCAGCTCGTCTCCACCGAGCGGGGCCGCGACCCGCGCGACTACGTGCTCGTCCCGTTCGGGGGCGCCGGGCCGTTGCACGCGGCGCGGGTCGCCGAGGTGCTGAGCATCGCGACGATCGTCATCCCGCCCGCGGCCGGGGTGCTCTCCGCCTTCGGCCTCGTCGCCTCGGATTTCGTGCGCTACGAGAGCCGCACGGTGCGGTTTCCC
>JAKZYK010000490.1:0-5284 GCA_047514485.1 Gammaproteobacteria bacterium | reverse complement strand
CCGTCAGCCCGAACGACCCCGTATTCACCGCCTACCTGCTCGTGGTGAGCTACGTCTACTTCGGCTGGTGCTGGACGAAGAGCGGACAGACCCTCGGGATGCGGGCATGGAAGATCCGGGTGTGCACGTGCGAGGGCGCACGGCTCGGGTGGCGGCGTTCGCTCGGCCGGTTCGCCGCCGCACTCGTCTCGATCGGCGCCGCGGGCGCCGGTCTGCTGTGGGTCGCCATCGACCGGGACCGGATGAGCCTGCACGATCGCCTCTCCGGCACCGTTCTCGAGATGGTCTCTCCGGAGGCTTGACGTGCCCCGGTAGTGTCTCAGCGGCCCTGAGATGAATTCCAGGCGTTTCGGAACCCGAAACCTGAGTTCGAACCGAGACACCACAACCGACTCAGCGCACTCGACGCAACAGCCATGCGCCCGCGGCAAGGAACAACAACGTCGGGGCGAATGCGCTCAACGACGGACTCAGGCCGTACACGATTCCGACCTTGCCGGAGACCTCGTTGACGACATGGAACGTGATGGCGATCAGGCAGCCGGCGAGGATCCGCTGCCCGACGCCGACACCGACTCCGCCGAGGCGTCCGAGCACCAACGGCACCGCGAGAACGATCATCACGCCGGTCGCAAGCGGATAGACGATCTTGGTCCACAGCGCGAGCTCGTACGCAGCGGTGTCGAGCCGGTTGTCTCGGAGGTAGTCGATGTAGCGCACGAGAGCGAACCCCGACAGGCTCTCCAGGCGGGCGGAGGCGAGCTCGACGAGATCGGGTCCGAACCGGGCGGCCCACACCACTCTCGGAGTAAATCGGGTCACGACGCCACTGGCCGAGACATCGCTCTCGCGAACGGACTCGAGCACCCATGCGGAATCGCGATACTGCGCGCGCTTCG
This sequence comes from Gammaproteobacteria bacterium, assembly GCA_047514485.1. GTDB lineage: Bacteria > Pseudomonadota > Gammaproteobacteria > HK1 > HK1 > HK1. Next base: position 4,385 of record JAKZYK010000490.1, on the reverse strand, counting down.
CATGCTTCGCGACCCGCAGCGCGCCCTGGTCATCGAGCTCGTAGATGAACATGTTCTCGACCCGATTACCGGGCCGGATGCGTCTCACGTTGACGAAGCTCCGCCCGTCGCGGATCCAGAATCCGTTTCGTCGCCCCGACGTTTCCTCGAGCGCAGCGGTGCGCCGAGCCTGGGCGAGACGTTCACAGTAGGGAGCGACGAACTCTCCGAACAGGACCGCGATGACGACGAGCAGCAGCGCGCCTTTCAGCACCGAGCCGACGATGCGGCCGACCGACACGCCGGCGGTGCGGACCACGCTCAGCTCCGATGATACGGCCAGGGTCCCGAGCCCGATGAGAGCGCCGATCACTGCGGCGAACGGAAACAGGACGAACGCGTGTCTCGGAAGGGTGAGGAGCATGAACTCGACCGCGCCGCCTATGCCGTAGCGTCCTCTGCCGACCGAGCCGAGTTCATCGACGAACGTGACGACCGCGGTGAGCGCGAGGAGCACCGCGAGAGCCAGCGCAGTGCCGCCCACAACTTGGCGAGCGATATATGCATCGAGGATCTTCATGACGCCCTGCCTTCGTCCCGGACCCGTCGTATCGAACGCAGCTTCGCGCCGAGACGCCAGCCGCCCGAGGTCTCATTGAAGAGGAGCGCGAGGACCACCAGCGCCATCGCCGCGTGCACCGGCCACACTCCGACGAGGCCCGGCACCGTCCCGCGATCGACCAATTTCTCGAAGATGCTGATCGCGTTGCTGTAGATGAAGTACACGACAATGGCCGCGAACAGCTTCGCATAGCGCCCCGCGCGAGGCGAGGTCCGCGCGAGCGGCACCGCGAGCATTCCGAGCAGTACGATGGAGACTGCGGTCGAGATACGATGCTGTAGCTCGGCGACATGGCGGGAATCGCCGGAGCCGATCAGCTCTATCGTCGCGAGCATCTCTCGCTTGCGTACAAGGTTCTCCTTCGGCTCTACCTCGATCCGCACCGCATGGCGCTCGAACCGAGTGACCGAGAACATCGCATCCCCCGGCACACCCGCGTAGCGATAGCCGTTCTCGAGCACCATGAATCTACTCCCGTCGCCGGGATGCACTAGCTGGTACGCCGCACCGGAAACCAGCACGTATTGCCGGTGGGGCTTTCGGATCCGTACGAATACGTTCGACATCCGGCCGGTTTCGGAATCCACCGCCTCGACGTAGATGACCTGGTCTCCACCGCCGAACTCCTTGAACCTGCCCGGCACGAACACCTGGTTCTCGGCCTGATGTCTCGCCTCCCCGAGCAGCGCTCCCCGCATCGATGCCAAGCTCGGTGAGACGAACATCGATAGGGCCGCTCCCGCGAGCGAGATTCCTGCCACCACCCGGAAGACCCCCCGAGAGAGCCTCCATATCCCGACCCCGCCCGCTCCGAACGCGATGATCTCGCTGTCCCTGTAAAGACGGCCCAGGCCGATGAGCACCGCAACGTAGAGTGCGAGCGGCAGCAACTCCGGAAGTTTCTCCGCGAGCTTCAGGGCAAGAATCTGAAGGATCAGATCCGGCGAGACGACGCCGGCCGCCGCATCGGCGAGAAAGCGCGTGAATCGACCCGCTCCGTAGACCAGCACGAGCACCGCAAGTACAGCGGCACACGTGCGCAGCACTTCACGACAGAGATAACGCTCGATGATCAAGGCAGCCCGACCGTCTCGGCTAGCGCGCATTTCTCGCCGGTTCGCGAAGCGAGAGCGTGGAGATGTTCGAACTTCCGCTTGCTGCGCAAGCTTGCTTGGCAGCGGCAAGGCGAACACGAGTCAGGGCGCGCAGTCGTACTTGACAGTACGTCGTGCACCCTGGCCGCGTTCAACGCGGCCGATGCCGTCAGAACCGCGTCCGCAGCCGCGAGCCGGTGAGAAATGCGGGCTGGCGCCACGGTCGAACGACTGGCGGAATCAGCGGCGCCGGGAGCGATGCCCGATCGAGGCATGGCGAGTACGGATGGACAGCTTCCCCGCGCTCTCACTACACTGCCGATGACGGATTCCGACACATTCGGCCACACGCGAGGAGTCGATCGGGCCACGCCGGACGGCAACGCTCGCGGGAGCGCGGATCGGCTGACGCAGGATGCGATGGTATCAAACCCCCTGCCCGGCCTTCACCCGCACCGGTCACTGGAATCACCACGACGAACACCGAGGGAACAGACCGAGGACAGACCATGGAGTTCAACATCACCACCACCGACGCACCAGGAATCCGCACCGGCTGTCTTGTTGCCGGTGTGTTCGAAGGACGAGACGCGACCCCGGCGTACCAGTCGCTCGACGCCTCGAGCGGCGGCAAGCTCGATGCAATCCGGCGCAAGGCGCGATTCCGCGGCGATACCGGCAAGCACCTCCAGATCCATGCGCTCGACGGCGTAACGGCGGACAGCGTTCTCATCGTCGGATGCGGTGCGAAGAAGGATGCGATGACTCCGGCGCGATATCTGAAGATCGCCGGCGCCGCGGCGCGCGCGGCGGTCGGGACCGGCGCCCGGAGCGCGGCCTGGTCGCTCGGCGAGATCGACGTCGACGATCGGGATCTCGAGTGGAAGTCGCGGATCGCGGTCGAGCGTCTGAGCGACGCGGCCTACCGATTCGACGCGATGCGCAGCGACGCCGGCAAGGACCGTACCCCGCCGCCCGAACGAACCTCGATCGCCGCATCGCGCAGCCACCGCGCGGCGGCGGCGGCGGGCATCGCGACCGGACAGGCGATCGCCGCGGGCGTCTCGCTCGCACGCAACCTCGGGAACCTCCCCGGCAACGTCTGCACCCCGAGCCATCTCGCGGACCAGGCCAAGGCGCTGGCGGCAAGGCACCCGAAGGTCACGTTCAAGGCGCTCGACGAGGCCCGGATGAAGCGCCTGGGGATGGGCTCGCTGCTCTCAGTGGCGCGCGGGAGCCGTGAGCCGCCCCGGCTCATCGTCCTCGAGTACCGGGGCGCCCCGCGCTCGCACGCGCCCGTAGTGCTCGTGGGGAAGGGCGTCACGTTCGACTCGGGAGGGATATCGATCAAGCCGTCGGCCACGATGGACGAGATGAAATTCGACATGTGCGGCGCCGCCAGCGTCATCGGCGCGATGGAGGCATGTGCGACGCTCGGGCTCTCGCTCAATGTCGTCGCACTGGCCCCCGCCTGCGAGAACCTCCCCGACGGCAACGCGACCAAGCCCGGCGACATCGTCACCACGATGGCCGGGAGGACGGTCGAGGTCCTCAACACCGACGCCGAGGGACGCCTGATCCTGTGCGATGCCCTCACCTACGCCGAGCGCTACAAGCCGGACGTCGTCATCGACGTCGCGACCCTGACCGGGGCGTGCGTCATCGCTCTCGGGTCCCATGCGAGCGGCCTGTTCTCGAACCACCAGCCGCTCGCCGACGCACTCCTCGCAGCCGGCGAGCACGCCGGCGACCGCGCGTGGCAGATGCCGTTGTGGGACGAGTACGCGGAGCAGCTCAAGAGCAATTTCGCCGATGTCGCGAATATCGGCGGACGTTCGGCCGGTGCCGTGACCGCCGCGAGCTTCCTGTCCAGGTTCGCCTCGGAGCAGCGCTGGGCGCACCTCGACATCGCGGGCACGGCGTGGCGCAGCGGCAAGGAGAAGGGCGCCACCGGCCGCCCGGTGAGCCTGCTCTGCCAGTACCTGCTCGACCGCGCCGGCGAAGTGTCCGGCTGACGCCGCGGCGCCCATGCCCGGACAGGTCGACTTCTACGTGCGGTCCGAGACGAGCCCCGATGCGCTCGAGAGCTTCGCGTGCCGGCTCGTCGAGACGGTGTGGCAGCGCGGCCACGCAGTGCTCGTCCTCGCCGCGTCCGATACCGCGGCGCGACGGCTCGACGACCTGCTGTGGACCTTCCGGGACGAGAGCTTCGTGCCGCATCGAAGGATCGGCCCGGATGCTCCCGCGGCGGCGGCGTCGGTGAGCGAACCGGTGCTTGTCAGCACGCCCGGGGTGTGGAACGGCGAGCTCGACGTGCTGGTCAACCTCACTCCGGCAGTGCCCGAGGAGGCCAATCGCGCCGCGCGCATCGCGGAGATCGTTCCCGTCGCCGGCGCCGGACGCGATGCCGGACGTGAACGTTATCGCGAATACCGCAGCCGCGGATTCGAGTTGAAGACCCATCGCTGAGCAACCCCAGCGCCATCGACAAGACCGCCATGGACAAGACCTACGACCCCCATCAGGTAGAGAAGCGCTGGTACGGGCGCTGGGAGCGGGAGGGATACTTCGTCCCCGGCACCGGCGCGGAGCCGTACTGCATCATGATTCCGCCCCCCAACGTGACCGGCACCCTGCACATGGGCCACGCGTTCCAGGACACGATCATGGACGCGCTGGTCCGGTACCAC
>JAKZYK010000489.1:0-3624 GCA_047514485.1 Gammaproteobacteria bacterium | reverse complement strand
GTCACCTTGCCGCCGGGACCGTCGATGGCGAGGCCGGTCTCCAGTGCCGCGATCACGTCATCGCGGTTCGTGCTGCCCGCCCGGCGCACCGCTTCGGCCCACAGCATCACGCCCTGGTAGTTCGAGACCGCGATCTCGTGGATGGAAGAGGTGTCGCCGTAGGCTTGCGCCCACCGCTCCTTGAACGCGTGGTTCTCGGGCGTGTCCAGCTCCTGACTGTAGTTGTAGGCGACCATGATTCCGTTGCCTTCCTCGGAGGTGAGCACCTTGTGTTCGTTTCCCACTCCCAGCGTCGTCGAGGCGAGCGGAATCTTGTCCTTCATCCCCGCCGCGGCCCATTGCCGGAAGAACGACAGGTGCGCGCCGCCCACCAGGGACGCGACCACGAGGTCCGGCCCCACGGTCTGGATCTTTGCGATGGTGGAGCCGAAGTCGGAGACGTCGAGGGGGAAAAAGTCGACCGCGGCGCTCTCGCCGCCGTTGTCGGCGACGTATTTCCGGATCCACTTGGCGGTGATCTGACCGTAGTTGTAGTCGGCGGCGAGGATGTGGATCCGCTTGCCGGTCCGACTCATCGCGAAGGGGATCAGCGCCTCGACCTGTTGGGCGGGGGTGACGCCGTCGATGAAGATGTTGCGGTCGCAGACCCCGCCCTCGTAGAGCACGTTGTAGAAGTAGAGGGTATTGGCCTTGCGTAATGTCTGGCGGATCGCCTCGCGAGAAGCGGAGAGAATGCCGCCGTGCACCACGTCGACCTTGTCCTGGCGCACGAGCTGCTGGGCGTACTGCGAGTAGAGCGCCATGTCGGACTGCGTGTCGTAGCTGAGGACCTCGACCTCCTTGCCGTTCAGGCCCCCGCTCGCGTTGATCTCCTGCACCGCGAGGCGCATCGCCATGTCCATCGGCGTCCCGTAGGCGTCGAAGATCCCGGAAGTGTCGAGGATCGAGCCAAGCTTGATGGTATCGGCGGCCAAGGCCGTGCCCGGCAGCGCCGCGGCGCCGGCGAGGGCGCCCGCGCGGGCCATGAAGTCACGTCTGTTCAGAGTCATCTGGGTTCTCCCGTGGGTCACTTGTCCTTGTCGGTCGTGCTCTTGATCCGGTTCGCGTAGTCCGCCGTCCGTCCGGCCAGGGCGGCGTCGAAGTCGAGGCCGATCTCCTCGCCCATCTGCTTCATGGCGGGCAGCCGCACCGCCATGCCGAGGATCTGGTCCATGGCCGCGCCGAAGGCTCCGTTGACACCGTCCCGAGGGTCGGAGCCGTGCCCCATACCGCCGATCTGGTGGATGCGGATCGAGTCGATCTTCTCGACCGGCTTCATCATCTGGGTCATGATTTCGGGCATGCGGTCGAGCCTGTGCTCCTCGATCCGCATGGCGATGATCGCGTCGCTCTGCTCGTTCTCCGCCGCGATCTGGGCGGAGCGGCCTTGCGCCTCGGCCTCCATCCGCACCTTCTCCGCCGTCGCCGCGGTCTCGACCGCCCGAGCCTCCGCGGCCGCCTTCGCCAGGAGCGTCTCGGCGCCGGCCCTGGTCCTGGCTTCATCGACCGCGATCTCTTTCTCGACCCTCAAGATCGCGAGCTTCTTCTCGCGCTCCGCGACCGCGCTCTCCTTGTCGGTCTGCACCGCCTCGGCCGCCAGCAGGACCTTTGCGCGCGATGCCTCCTCGGCGGCTTTCGTCTCCGCCTCTTCCGTACGCTTGGCGGCGAGGCGCATCGCGTGGTCGATCCTGTTCTCCTCCAGGGCCAGGATTGCGGCCATCTCCTTGCGGCGCAGCTCCTCGTCATGCGCGATCTTCGCTGCGCTGATGTCGCGCGCTTTCTCGAGGTCCGCGGTTTCCGTCTTCCTGGCCGCCTCGGCTCTGGTCTCGGCGGACAGCGCCTCGGCCTGCGCCTCGAGGCGGGCAAGGTGCTCGCGCTGCGCGATCTCGGACTCGCGTTCGGCGCGCTCGATGTCGAGCCTGCGCTGCGTCTGCTTCAGGCGGCTTTCGCACACCGCGATCTCGGACTCGGTCTCGATGCGCACCCGCTCCTTGCGGTTCTCCGCGACCAGGCTCGCGAGCTTGCGGATGCCTTCGGAGTTGAAGGCGTTGTTCTCGTCGAGGTGCGCGAGGCTGCCTTGATCGACGCGAACCAGCGCGGCCGAGATCAGCATCAGGCCCAGGCCTTCGACGTGCCGCCGGACGGCGTTCGCGACCTCGCCGGTATACCCGGCGCGGTCCTTGTGCATCTCATCGAGGGTGCGGGAGGCGGCGGCGTCCTGCATCGCGTTGACGAGCTGACCCCATACCAGCTCCTCGACCGCGTCTCCGCCGCGCGCGATGCGCTGGCCGAGCGCCTGCGCGGCGGTGGCGATGCCCTCGGGGGTCGGGGTGACGCGGAGCTCGAACTCCATCTCGACGTCCGCGCGCAGGCGGTCGCCGGTCAGGAGGGAATGCTCGCTGTCGCGTGCGATGCGAAAGGCCATCGCGCGCATCGAGACTTTCTGGATCTGATGCAGGATCGGTAGCGCCGGGCAGCCGCCGTCCATGACTACCTTCTGCCCGCCGAGCCCGGTCCGCACCAGCGCGGTTTCGCGGTTGGCCTTGGCGTAGAACCGGTGCAGGAACCAGATCGCGATCGCCGCGACGACCGCCAGGACTACGACTGCGAAGAACCAGATCACGATGCCCTCCCATGCCGCCGCGCCAGCGCACGGCCCGTGGGGCTTCGAGATCAGGGTAGAGGAATATTATTTTCTATTTCAAGTATTTTTTTCCGCGTATTCCTGTAAATCCAATAACATATTGAAATCAATATATTTTTGTGACAATCCGGAAAACCATCCCATCCGCCCGGGCCAGATAGGTGGGGGTGCCGTTGCTGGAATTGGACGTGTAGACCGCCCGCCGGGCGCTGCGGTAGACGACGGGACCCGTGGGCGACGCGGCCCGCTCCCGCCAGTTTGTCCTGCCGTCGCGCATCAGGCTTGCGAGGAACTGGAGACCCTCGTAGGTCGACTGGCCGAGCGCATTGAGGGCCGGCGCGCGCTCTCCGTGGAAGCCGTAGTATTCCTCCCGGAAACAGGCGTTCTCGGCCGTGGACAGCACGCCGAAGTAGGAGGACGAGCAGAACAGCCTCTTGAGGTTCTCCGCGCCGCTCGCCAGGAGCCCGTTCTCCTCGATCGCGCAGGAGAGACGGATCATCGAGCGGTCCAGTCCCATCGCGCCGAAGATCCGGTTGAAGTCCACCGCTTCCTGGCCGACGAGCGAGATCAGCACCGCATCGGCGCCCGAGGCCGCGAGCTTCTCGACCTGCTCCGCCATGTCCCGGGCCGCGAACGGAACGTAGCGTTCGTAGACCGGTGCGGCGCCCATCTCGGCCAGCTTCGCCCTGGCGTAGCGGTGCGAGGTCCGCGGCCAGACGTAGTCGTTGCCGATCAGCGCCCACTTGTGCAGCTTGTAGTCACGGTGCAGCCGTTCCATCGCGGGGCCGAGCTGCTTCGGGGGCGTATCGCCGATCGCGAACACGCCGAAGCCGTGCTCCCCGCCTTCGTAGAGCGGCGTGTAGACGTAGGGGATACGCCCTGCGACGACTTTCGTCAGGCGCTGCCGGACCGCGCTGATGTGCATCCCCACGATGGCGTCG
>JAKZYK010000488.1:0-5545 GCA_047514485.1 Gammaproteobacteria bacterium | reverse complement strand
GCTCCAGGAAGCCGGGGAAGTAACTCCCCTTCCTCAGCTTCGGGATCTTCAGCGCGACCGTGCCGGCGCGGGTCTCCCAGCTCCGCTCGCGGTAGCCGTTGCGGTGGGTGAGCCGATCCGGCGTCCGCTCGCCATACGCGGCGCCGGTCAGGCCCTCAACCTCCAGCGCCATCAGCCGCTCGGCCGTGAAGCCGATCATCTCGCGTAATAAGGTCGGCGTCGGAACTCTTTTCCAACAGCGCACGCAGGGTCATCATGTCGTTGGCGGTCATCGTGGTTCTCCTCCGGTCGAGTGGACTCTGCAAGCCCAACCCTAAACCGGTACCGCGATGGCCTCCGCTGTGGATAAGCAGCCCGCCGCCGCCAGACCCTCGGCGGTCGCTGCGGCAGACCGCTTACCCAAAGCTACCAGAGGCAGCCAGAGCTCATACACCACGTCCGGGGACATAACCGCCGCTGCGCGTGGAGCACTATTGGGCCGCCGTTAACGAGGACCACTTAATGGGGGCAAGCCAGGGCGACCGTCCAGCCGCGGCAAACCGGCCCGTTCCGTCATTCCTCACTCAGCCCTGGATCTTGCTGCCACGACCGTAGACCAGGAGCATGACGATGATCACGCCGCCATAGATGATCTGCCGCCCGGCCTCCTGCATCTGCATGACCGACAACATGCTCGAAAGCAGGGTCAGCAGCACGACGCCCGCGACCGTACCCGAATAGGTGCCGCGCCCGCCCAGGATATGGGTGCCACCCAGCACGACGGCCGCGATGGTGGGCAGGAGGTAGGGATCGCCCATCGCCTGATAGGCCTGGTTCGCATAGCCCGCCAGCAGCATGCCGCCGATGGCGCTGCACGAACCCGCCCACACGAAGCAGAAGACCAGCACGAGCCGGGTGCGAACACCCGAAAGATAGGTCGCCGTCTCTCGGTTGCCGATGGCGTAGATGTAGCGCCCCAGAGGGGTCAGCTTGAGGATGAAAACCACGATCACAGCGAGGACGGCCCAGACATAAATGGCGTTCGGGATGCCGAGCACCGCACGCCCGACGCTGGCCGTGCGCATGAACTCCGTGGGCGCGCCCGTGGGCGCGAAACCGCCGGTGAAGAACACCGAAATTCCGAGGATCAGGGCGTTCATGCCGAGGGTCCAGATCATCGAGGGCGCGCGCAAATAGGCGACGCCAAGGCCGTTGATCAGGCCCACCAGAGCGCCGAATGCGAGCCCCGCGGGCACCGCAGCGAGGGCAAGCGGGCCGGTGCCGTCGATGCCGGCGATAGCGGTCGAGAGAATCCCCGCGGTGGTAAAGGTCCAGGGGATCGAGAGATCGATGTGGCCGAGCAGGATCACCAGCATCGCGCCCGAGGCGAGGACGCCGAGGAAGGAGGCGATTTGAAGCTGCTGAAGCAGATAATTCGCCGTGAGTACCTGCGGGAAATAGGCGCTGCCGGCGAAGATCAAGGCCAGGATGAAGCAGAAGGAGACCAGAACCGGGCGGTCCACGCGCTTCAAGGCGGCAGAGGTGGGCCCGTGCAGGCGGAACATGCGCCGGCCTCCCCCTAGTCCATGACCTCGAGGCGGTTGCGAATGCGCACCACGCGCAAGGCCGCAAGCGCCACTGCGCCCAAAAGGATGATGCCCTCGAACAGGGGTTGGGCGAGCGGAGGCGCGCCGGCGAAGAACATCACCCCGTTGATGGTGCGCAGGATATAGGCCCCGAAGATCGACCCGATGACGCCGCCGACGCCCCCATAGAGAGACGTGCCGCCGATCACGACCGCGGCGATCGAGTTGAGGGTATAAGGCACGCCGATCAGCGCATCGCCGCTGAAGGTCTGGAAGCCAAGGAAGAGCCCGCCGATCGCCGCGAACAATCCGGCGAGCGAATAGGCTGCGAGCTTGGAACGGTCGACCCGCACCCCCGACATGTAGGCCGCGACCTCCGAGGAGCCCGCAGCATAGACGCCGCGGCCGAGCACGGAGTTCTTGAACGGAAACCAGATCAGGACCAGGACCGCCACGATCAGCAAGAGCGAGGTCGGCACGACCCCGAAGGTATCGTAGGTCATCGCTTCGCTTAGCGCTTCGTCGATCTGACCGCCTGGGATTGGGCGAATCAGCAACGCCAGCCCGGTGTAGACGGCACCGCTCGCGAGCGTCGCGATGATCGGCTGGATTCGGCCGTAGACCACGACAATGCCGTTGATAAGTCCGCATGCGAGGCCCGTGAGCAGCACCAGTGCAACGCCGAGCGCGATCCGCTCCGGCGAGCCGTTGACGACCTCCGAGGCGAGCGCATTGCAGAGCGCGAGGATCGAGCCGATGGAAAGATCGAGCCCCCCGGTGAGCACAGGCAGGGTCTGGCCCATCGCAACGAAGGCGAGCGCTGCGCCGCTGTTGGCTGCCGTCGTCATGACGTAGACCGACGGCCCCCGCGGGTGGAGCGAGAGAAACACCACAAAGAGGATAAGGAAGATCAGGATCGCGAGCAGCGCGCCGTAGTTCTGACGCAAGTGAAGCAGCAGGCCGCTCATCCGGCGGCGTCCTCGCGGGCCTCGCCCAGCGCCAGGTTCAACGAAGCGCGGACGATGTTGCGCTCGGTGATCTCATCGCCCGTGAACACATGCTGGACTGCGCCCTGATAGAGGATGAAGACGCGGTCGCACATGCCGACCAGCTCGTCATAGTCCGATGTGTAGAAGAGGATCGTGGCGCCCTCGTCGGCAAGCTGGCGCATCAGCGCATAGAGCTCCTGCTTGGTGCCCACATCGATGCCGCGGGTCGGATCCATGAGCAGCAGGATTCTCGCTTCGGTGACCAGCCACTTGGCGATCACGACCTTCTGCTGGTTGCCGCCGGAAAGGCTGGCGACGGCGTCGCGGACATCGCCAACCCTGATATTGAGCCGCGCGACCAGCTCGTCCACGCAGGCGCCTTCGCGCCTGGGGTCGATGACCACATGCCGCGTCATCTTGCTGAGGCCCGCGATGGTCAGATTCTCGCGCACGCTCATCGGCAGCATGAGGCCTTCGGTCTTGCGGTCTTCGGGGATCATGGCGATCCCGTTGCGCGGCGCCTTGGCCTGGGCCGGGCTCGCGATTCGCGCCCGCCGGCCGTCGATGCGGACCGTACCGCGCACGCCGCGCAAAGCGCCGAACAGGGCGAGCAAGAGCTCCCGCTGGCCTTGGCCGTCGAGACCGCCGAGGCCCACGATTTCGCCAGGCGCGGCGCTGAGCGAGATGTCGCGGAGGCGGTCCTGCCAGGTCAGATTCGCGATCTCGAGCGCGGGCTGCCCGTCGGGCGGCGCATTCGGCTTCGGCGGATAGACCTGGCTGATCTCACGCCCGATCATCATGTGCACGATCTCGTCTCGCGAACGGTCGCTCTGCGGAAAGGTCTCGATATGGCGGCCGTTGCGGAACACCGAGCAAGTATCGGCGATCGCTTCGATCTCCGTCATTCGGTGCGAGATGTAGAGGATGGCAAGCCCCTCGTCGCGCAGCTCGCGCAGGATTCGAAACACGCCCTCGACGTCGCGCGCGGTGAGCGCGGAGGTAGCCTCGTCCAGAATCAGCACCTTGGGCTCCCGCGCCAGCGCGGCCGCCAGCTCGACCAGCTGGCGGCGCGAGAGCGGCAAGTTGCGCGCCCGCTCGAGCGGATCGATATCATTGCAGCCGACACGGGCAAGCAAGGCTTCGGCGCGCCGGCGCTGGCGGCGCCGATCGATGAAACCCCATTTTCCGGGCGGGCTCGTGATGGAGATATTGTCCGCGACCGAGAGATCCGGAACCAGCGACAGCTCCTGAAAGACGCAGACGATACCGTGCCGCAGGGCCTCGGGCGGCGTTGCGAAGCGGACCTCCTCGCCCGCTAGCCGGATCGCGCCGGCGTCGGGTCGGACGACACCGGCAGCGATCTTGATGAGCGTACTCTTCCCCGCACCGTTCTCGCCCAGCACGGCGTGGATCGAATGACGCCGGCACGCGAAGTCGACGTCCTGCAACGCGTGCACGCCGCCATAGTGCTTGGCGATCCCGACCATCTCGAGGAACGGCGCATCGGCGCCGCCTCGATCAGGCACGGAGACGTCCCGAAAGGGGGGTTCGCCCGCGCGCTGCGGGCGAACCGCCCGTCATCGCTCTACTCGTCTGCCGCCGTCTCAGCCAGAACTTCCTGGGCGGTCAGGGCCGTGCCGCAGGCCGCAAATCCGCTCCCCAGATTGATCGTGTCGGGGAGATCCGGGAAGTAGTTGACCCCCTCCTCCAGATCCTCGCTCAGCACATAGGGCAGCGGGAGCGCGATCATCGACGGCAGCTCGTAGCCCTTGAGCAGCGCGATCGCGGCCTGCATGGCGATCGCCGACATCGCCGGCGCCTGGGTGACCGAGGCTCCCGGCACATTGTGCTTCGCCATCATTTTGCGGGCGCCGTTTTCGCCATCTCCACCGATCGGGACGATCGGGTGGCCCGCGTTGAGCATGGCGTTAAGAGCGCCGACGGTGCCGTGCTGGAGCACCATGCCGTCGAATTGTCCGTGGGTCGCGATGGCATCTGCGACGACCTTCTGCACGGTGCCGGTGTCCCAATTGCCGATCACCGTGACCACCTCGACGTCCTCGATCGGGTCGAACACCATGTGCATGCCGAGCGAGCGGTCCCGATCCACCGAGTTGCCGGGCAGCCCGCGCACCTCGAGCACCTTGCCGCTGTTCCTGACCATATGCTTGACCACCGCTCTCGCCTTGGTTCCTTCGAGCAGGAGCTGGGGCTCGTTGAGCTGCACCACCTCGTCCGTATCAAGAATATTGTCGAACGGCACGAGCACGGTGCCGGCGCGCTTGGCACGCTTGATCACACCGCTGAACGCCGTCGGGTTGACGGCGATGAAAATGATGGCATCGAAGCCGGCGGCAATCATGTTGTCGATCGCCGAGATCTGGGCCGCCACGTCGGTGCCGGTGCTCACGATCTTGAGCTCCGCGATGTCCATGGCGTTCTCCGGCCGCCTGGCCCACGCCTTGAGGCTCTGAATCATCTCGATGCGCCAGTCATTGCCGGCGAACCCGTTGGCAAGCGCGACACGGAACGGCCCCTCGCGCTCGGGATAGCTAATCGTCGGCGTGGTTTCCTCCCACGGCTTGAAGCATTCCGGCAACGGATTGGGCTTGCCCGCCAAAGCGCCGCCGGCGTTCACGGCTATGCCGAGGGCCAATGCGGCCGCAGCAAGCCAGAGCGCTGGCTTCGGACGTTTCCCCGTCATCTTCCATCTCCCTTTCGTGGCTGCGGTGCGGGACAATGCGCGCCGTTCAGGGGTCCCCGAATTCTCGGATGTCCCCCTCGGATCGAGCCTCCCGCACCGGAGAGCCATTCTTGTTGCTCATTATTCCCGCACCCGCACCCGCTCCCGAGCATGGAATGATCCAAGAAAGCAGGCCGCGCGTCAACGCCCGGGGACACGCCCGGGGACACGACCCGGCCGCCCCTGCAGAGCCTCCAATCGAGGAACGCGGTACAAATTGACCAGCGGTCGGCTCTCGCGCCATACAT
>JAKZYK010000487.1:0-3912 GCA_047514485.1 Gammaproteobacteria bacterium | reverse complement strand
GACGGCCTGCACGTGGGCGTCGCTCTCGATACCGGGCGGCCCCTCGGCCAAAGTCGCACACTCGATGGAGGGGCCGCCGTCGAGACGCAATGGATCGAGAGCCGCGTCGATCCCCTCGGTCACCGACTCGGTCGAATTCGGGTTGAGGACGACGATTCGCATGGCCGCTCGCTCGATGTCCGCCGGGAAAGTCCGTCGGAGAACCGACGGGGATTATTCATGATGCACCCGCTGCGTGGAACCCGCTGCGCCGATCGGGTATCGGCTCAGCTTGAGCGCAGGACCATTTCACGCTCGTCGAACGCCCGTCCCCGTGGGCCGGAGACCGTAGGGGCGACGCATGCGTCGCCCTGACTCGGGTCATCGTGAGTGCTGCGTCGATGTCGCAGATCAGCATCATTTCGCTCGGATATCGTCATTCGGACCTTCCATATCCGCCTGGCACTTCAGGCCTGGCGCAAGGTGAAGTGTCCCTGGCTTGAACACCGCGGGTCTTGACTCGTCATCGTGTGACCGGAATCCTGCCACCGCTCAATCGCGTGGGCGCGACGCATCGGCCACGGGCGGTCTCGCGAGCAGGTCGCGCCGGTCGGCGCCGCGCCCGTCCACACCAGTCAAGGAGAGCTGAAACCATGGATAGTGAACGCTACGAAATCGGGCTCAAGGTACGCGCCGAGGTGCTCGGAGAAGAGTACGTCAACAAGGCCGTACAGGGCGCGACCGACTTCAATCGCGAGTTCCAGAACCTCGTCACCGAGTACTGCTGGGGCGAGATCTGGGGCAGTCCCCATCTCGACCGCAAGCAGCGCAGCATCCTGAATCTCGGGATGCTCGCGGCGCTCGGCCGCAGCCATGAGTTCGAGCTGCATTTCCGCGGCGCGATCCAAAACGGCGTCACCCGCGACGAGCTGAAGGATGTGCTGCACCAGATCGCGATCTACTGCGGGATCCCTGCCGGAGTGGAGAGCTTCCGGATCGCGCGGCGCGTGCTCGACGAGATGGACGGCGGCGGCGACTGAGATCGGTCACGGTGTGCCGAGGCGGGCCGGACTTCTCACCGGCCCGCAGCGGAAATCGACGCACTGCGAGCAGCCCGTACACGCACAACGCGCACCCGACCGGGCTTCCCGCCGGGCCGCGCCGGAAATCGACGGAGGGAAGGCAATGGCATCGGATGAGATCGGGTTCATCGGCCTCGGCAACATGGGCAGGCCGATGGCGACGAACCTCGTGAAGTCGGGGCGAGACATCGTCGTCCACGACGCGGCGGGCACCCAGGCGCGGGCGCCTCAGGGAGCGAAGCTCGCCGCGTCGAGCACGGCCCTGGCAGGCAGGGTCGAGGTGATCCACCTGTGCGTGCCGGACGGCCGGGCGTCGGAATCGATCGCGCGAGAGATCGGCGGCGCGCTCGACCGCAAGACCCGGCTCGTCGTGGATCACTCGACGATCGGCACCGCGGCGGCCCGGCGCGTGCACGCGCTGCTCGCCGGGCATGGCATCGAGTACGTGGACGCGCCAATCTCGGGCGGCGTGAGCGGGGCGGTCAACGCGACCCTCGCGATCATGTACTCGGGCTCGGAGGCGACGTTCGAGATGCTGCGGCCGGTGTTCGAGTCCATCGCCGGTCACGTGTTCCACGCCGGTAGTCAGCCCGGCCAGGGGCAGGCGATGAAGGTTCTCAACAACTTTCTCTCCGGCACCGCGATGGCCGCAACCGCCGAAGCCGTCGCCTTCGGAGTCGGGCAGGGCCTCGACATGGGGATGATCCTCGACGTGGTGAACGCATCGAGCGGGCGCAACACCGCGACCACCGACAAGTTCCCCAACCGGGTCCTGACCGGGACCTATGACGCCGGCTTCTCGAGCACCCAGTTAAACAAGGACCTCCGGCTCTATCGCGACGCGGCCGATGCGATCGGCGCGTCCCGCCCGGTCAGTCCCGCGGTATCCGATGTCTGGCAGCGTCTCGAAGCGCACGAGCCGAACGCGGACATCACGCGCATCTATGCCTTCGTACGCGACACGCTCCGCCGGCCGGAGGAGAGCTGATACTCAAGATTCGGGGTCCGTTTCCGGTCCGAGTCGGCTGAGATGGATTCCTGCTCCCGTTTTCACGAGGGCAGGCCGATTTCCAGGCAACTTGAACGCCGACACCTGAGTCGATACACGCTCGTGTGCGATCCGCGGTGGCCGGACCAGCGGGGCACAAGCGCGGGCACGGCCGCCCTCAGCGCGCGAGCCAGTTGCCCGCGGCCTGAATGGGGAACGGATCTCCCGGAACGCTCACCCAGACCGCGACCGCCTCGCGCGGCGCCGGGTTCGATGCCGCGGGCAGCGCCCCCGATGCCTCGTATCCGACGCCGCCGCTGCCCATCCGGTGCCGACTCCATCCGAGCACCACGAAGCCGTGCTCGAGGGTGCGGCCGTGGTTCTCACCGGCGCGCACCGGGGTGACGAGATCGAACCCGAGCCGCGCCACGTGCAGATCGAGCGATTTTGGAACGTCGACAACCGGCTCGAAACGTGCCTCGAAACGGCCGTCGCGCACATCCACCGAGATTGATCCGACATCGACATCCGAAGGCAGATCGAGGGTCGGATCCCGGAACCAACCGCGCCATTCCCTCCCTCCGATCACGAAGCCGGGGGTGTAGACGCCGCGGGTGCGTCCGACCTCCCGATATTTCCGCTGGCGGAGCGAGTGGGCGCGCGAGGCGAACCGATCCGGCCACCCGATGTAGTCCCAGTAATCCACGTGAAACGCGACCGGCACCACCCGGGTCCAGAGATCGGAACGGGCCTCGGTGCGGTTGAGCCACTTCTCGGCTGGCGGACAGCTACTGCATCCCTCCGAGGTGAACAGCTCGATGAGGGTGACTCGGGAGACGGGGCCCTCGATGTCGGCGCTCTGGGCCGCACCGGGAACAGGAAGTGCGAGGACGAACGACAGGACGAGGCAACGAAGCATGGCGCAGCTCCACTAGGTCTTGGGAGATGGATGACTGAACTGACTCGCGGATGGTCCGCCGGTTCCGTCGCGGCGTCTACCCGCGAGGACGACGCGCCTGGCTATCGACGCAGCGTCTACCGATGAGGACGGCACACCTGGATACCGACGCGCCGCCCGTCGCTGGGGCGAAAGATCCGGTTCAGCCGAGTTTGATCAGCGCGACCGCGAGGCCGACGATGACGGTGACGCCGCCCAGCAACCGCCAGGTCAGCCGGGTCTCGAGGGCGGCCATGTCTGCTCTGAGTCCTGCGACCGCAGTACCGAGATCGGATTTCGTGGCAAGGTTTTGGACGAATTCCGCGGCGAGTGCGGTCGCCATGGCCTCGGCCTGCTCGGGCGCGACTCCCGCCTCCTTGAGACGCCTCGCGTAACGCAGGGTGTCGATCACCGCGGCCGCCATGCGATTGACTCCTCCCTGTGGTCCGGTATTGCGCTCGTACAGGGGTCGTCATGGATGATAGGCATCGAGGCCAGTCCAGTCCATGCGGTACCCCGGCACTCGGAGGCAGTCCCTTGTAGGACAGGTTCCATACAATGGGCTGGACAGCACCGCGGCCGAACACGGATAGTCGCCGGCATTGGCGGCGAGGCAGCCGCGCTCGATGGAGGTGGGACCGAACGTGCGCGAAGTGATGCTCATCACCGGTGCGAGCCGGGGGATCGGCGCGGCGACCGCGGTGCTCGCGGCCGAGCGCGGATACGACGTGGCAATCAGCTATCGGCGGGACTCCGGTGCAGCCGAATCGGCCGCCGAGCACGTGCGGGCCCATGGCGCGCGGGCGGCGACGATCCGGGCCGACGTCGCAAGCGAGGACGACGTAGAGCGGATGTTCGCGACCGTCGATACCGAGCTCGGAACGCTCTCGGTACTGGTCAACAATGCGGGCACGCTCGATGTCCAG
>JAKZYK010000486.1:0-6352 GCA_047514485.1 Gammaproteobacteria bacterium | reverse complement strand
GTCCTCGTCGGACAGGTTCGAGACCATCTTCTTGAGTTCGGGATACTTTCCGAAGAAGTGCTCCCGGGTATAGGCGCCGCCCTTGGCCTTGAAGTTCTGATACTCGCCGTCGACCGCCTCGTCCATGCGCTTTCGCAACAGCCCCTTGGTGTCGAGATGCAGCAGCGGGTCCCAGTACGAGCCCCAGATCACCTTCAGTACGTTCCATCCCGCCCCGCGAAACGCCGCCTCCAGCTCCTGAATGATCTTTCCGTTGCCGCGCACCGGGCCGTCGAGCCGCTGGAGATTGCAGTTGACGACGAAGATGAGGTTGTCGAGCTTCTCGCGCGAGGCCAGCGTGATCGCGCCGAGCGCCTCGGGCTCGTCCATCTCTCCGTCGCCCATGAACGCCCAGACCTTGCGCCGCGAGGTATCGAGCAGCCCCCGATTGTGGAGGTACTTCATGAACCGCGCCTGGTAGATGGCCATGATCGGGCCGAGCCCCATCGACACCGTGGGGAACTGCCAGAAGTCGGGCATGAGCCACGGGTGCGGGTACGACGAGAGCCCTTCGCCGCCGACCTCCTGGCGGAACTTGTGGAGACGGTCTTCGCTGATGCGGCCCTCGAGGAAGGCGCGGGCGTAGATCCCCGGCGCCGAGTGGCCCTGCATGAACACCAGATCGCCGCCGTGCGCCTCGTTCGGCGCGTGCCAGAAGTGGTTGAAGCCGACGTCGTAGAGCGTCGCGGCGGACGCGAAGCTCGCGATGTGGCCGCCGAGCTCGCTCGAGAGGCGGTTCGCCTGCACCACCATCGCGAGCGCGTTCCATCGGATCAGCGAACGGATGCGCCACTCGATGGCCGCATCGCCGGGGGTATGCTCGGCGCGCGATTCCGGGATGGTGTTGATGTATGGCGTGGTGACCGAGAACGGCAGGTTCGCGCCGCCCTCGCGCGCATGATCGATAAGGGATGCGAGCAGGAAGTGGGCGCGCTCGACGCCGTCACGGTCGATGACGGACTGGAGCGAGTCGAGCCATTCCTGGGTCTCGATGGCGTCGATGTCGGTCATCTTCGGGCTGGCGGCCATGGGGTTCTCTCCGGATGAAGGGGTGGGGGGCGAGCGGGCAGGCGGGTTCGTGCGAGTGCCGCCGGACCGCCCCCGGACCGCTGTCGGGCGCCAAGGTGTCGTTGGATCGCAGTGCAAGAGTATATCTGCAAGCGTACCGTAGACGGCGCCATCGACTCGCGGTGAGGAGGAACTGCAAAGCGAACCTCCCGTCAAGCGCGTGGGGTCGAGACGGGTGGGGAGCAGCGCCTCGACCTCGCCGAGCGATTACACTCTTCAGCATTCTCGGGGCAGGCTTTGGTTCGTCTGGGAGCTTATTCCGCCGCCTCGATTTCCACCAACTCGATACTCTCCCCAAATCGCCGGAAGTCCTTGGTGTTGAACGTCAGCAGTCGCCGCTCGCCATGCGCCAGCATGGTCGCGGCGATGTTGGCGTCTTGGATCTGCTGTCGTGTTCATCGACCTGGCCACCGCCCAGGTCGCCGGACTCGCCATCATCGGCCTCGGTCTGTGGCTCGACGATCCTCCCTGGGCGGTACGTCAGTCGACCTCCTTCAGCGCCGGAATCGGCGTCGCGTTGTTCTTCCGCTGGATCGAGCGCAAGGCGCCTGACGAGCAGGAGGCAGTCATCGGAAGCTGCTTCATCCTCGCCGTGTCAGCTAGCACTGCTGGTCCTCGCCGACAGCCCACACGGCGCCGAGGAGCTGAGGCACGTGCTTTCCGGGCAGATCCTCTCCGTCGACTGGAGCGACATCGCCGCATTTGCGCCGATCTACGGGCTGGTCACGGCGCTCTGGCTCGCGGTTCCGCGCATGCGGACCGGAGCCGGATTCTTCATCTTGTTCGCTCTTTCCGTCACCGCGTCGGTTCAGCTGGTCGGCGTCTACGTGGTGTTCGCGAGTCTCATCCTTCCCGCGCTTGCCGCCCGCGGTCCCACCGGCTATGTCCTCACGCGCGCCCTTGCGAGTGGCATCGCCGCAGTGGCGGCGGCCATCGCGATCTCGGCGGTTGCCGACCTGCCGACCGGTCCGTTTCTCGTGGTCTGCTTCGCGGCTTCGGCGGCGGCGACGCGGCTGCTGCATCGCGGCGGTGGGCGATCGAGGGACGCCGGCGTTCGCGACGGAGCATCGGCGAGGACGTCACCGAGACGCTGGAGGTGATTCCGCGCAAGTGGAAGGTGATTCGTATGCATCCGGTGAGGATCGCCTTTGCGGATAGACGGGATTGAGCGAACGTGTGCGATTGGAATTGGGCACCGGGGCGGTGTCCATCAATCAAAGGGACACAATCGCAGATGTCGGACGCTACGCGGAAGGCGGGTGCGGGGTCGCGTGGGGTGGATTCGCCTCGGCGGCGGTGGAGCGAGGCGCAGAAGCGCCGCATTGCCGCCGAGAGCTACCGGTCGGGGGATTCGGTCTCGGCGGTAGCACACCGCCGTGGCGTGCATGCCAGTGTGCTGTTCCGGTGGCGGCGTCGGTATCGCAAACCGGCGGACTCGGACACAGCCCACGCACGCCCCGACGGGAAGGGTGACCGTGCGGCTCTTTCCACCGAACCACGGCAGGATCACCGCACCGAAGCCTCCGGTCGGGCCGCCGGCCGCAACAAGGAGCAAGTGCTCGGGGTCGGGCAGGGCAGGGCTCGATACTCGCTGTCGCCGCGGTTCCGGACCACCCGGCCCTTGCCCACTTCGGCCCATTCGCGGCGACGGATGCGAGCCCGCTCCTGGAGCCGCCGGCACACGTCCGTGCGCGTGAATCCGGCGACGGCCAGATGCTCGCGCAGCATGGCGGCGAGCGCGGTCACCACCACGGGGAAGTGCATCGGAAGGCAGCCCGCCATCACCGCATTGATTGCGACCTTCTCGGCGGTGATGGTCCGCGCTCGTACCGGCTCCACCCCTATGAGGGAATCGGGCGACAACGCGGCCCCGTCGAGACACGCGCGCACCGCGGTTTCGGTCGGTGGCACGACGGGAAGCCCGTCCGTCCAGCCCCGGGCGTGGAAGAACTCCTGGGCGGCGAAGAGGTCGTCCGTTTCGTGGACTGTGGATCGGAGGCTCATGGATCGCGGCGGCAGGCTTCCGAGTACTCTACTGCACCCGCCGCGAATGCCGGAGAGGTATATCGCTCGCGTCAGGCCGGATGCGAGCTCAGAGCGACGGTGCGGGGGCTCCGGGAATCTGCATGCGCCAACATCGCGCGGAACTCGCTCACGATGGTTCGGGTGCCGGCCACACGCCGTCGATTTCCGCACGCGGCACCGGCCCGCCCGAACCATCACCACTGCGACAAGCGTTCTGCCAAGTCATGCCGTGATAGCTCGGACGGGCGAAGGCAGTGAACGCTTCCATGGGGGGAGATCGGTCGACTGCGCGCACCGACCTCTCCCGCCGGCTGGACGATTGCACGGTGCGGTCGTCCCGATTGCCGAGCACTTCCCGGTAGTGGCACCCTGTCGGCGAAGTCTCCAAGTGCCCGAGCTACGGCGGGCTCCGGCAGAAACCCGGAAAGGACATCCCATGGTCGACACCCCGCATTCCTTGCGGGTCCCGGCACAGTTCGTGATCGGCGCAAGCGAGACTATCGCGGTCATCGCGACCGGTTGCGAAATATTCACCCCGGGGGTCGAGCGTCGCCCCGCGATCAAGTCCGCCTGAATGCAAGGGGCTGCGACAACTCGGGCGGGGCCGCTTCCATGGCAGGGCGGCGTGCGCGACGTGCTCGCGGCGACCGGCCTGTTCAGCGAACGAGCCGTGGACTGCGCCGAAGTCGTGGCGGTGACGGGCGGCCTCACGAACCACAGCTATCGCATCACGGTGGGTACGGAGCGCTACGTGCTGCGCATGCCCGGAGCGGGCACCGGCGCGTACATCGACCGGAAGCAGGAGGCGCACAACGCGCGCGCCGCGGCCCGAATCGGGATCGCCCCGGAGGTGCTCCACGCGGACCCCCGGACCGGCATCGCGCTCGTGCGCTGCATCGAAGGCGGTCGCACTCTCGACGAAGGGGCGTTCTGCGAACCGGCCACGCTGGAAGGCGCGGTCGAGCTGCTCGCGCGCCTGCACCGCTCAGGTGCGGACTTCCGGGGAGAGATGGTGCTCTTTCCGAAGCTCGATCAGTACTGTCGGCTCTGCGAGCGCCGTCGGCCCGATCTGCTGGCGCCGTTGGAGGGGCTGAGACATCGGGCGCGAGGACTTCGGGCGTGGCTCGAAGGCACCCGCGAGCCGCGGCGGCCCTGCCACATCGATCCGGCACCCTCCAACTTCATGCGCAGTGCGGACAGCCCGCCCCGACTCTACCTGCTCGACTGGGAGTACTCGGCGCGCTGCGAGCCGAACTGGGATCTGGCCGACTTCTCGGCGGAAGCGGCGCTCTCCGAGGCGCAGGACCGGCATCTGCTGTCCTGCTACTACGGCACGGTTGGGCTCGAGCGCGAAGACCGCTTCCTCGCATACAAGGGCCTCCTGCACCTGCTCGCCGCGGCATGGGCGGCGCTTCGGGTCGCGGACGGAGATGAGGAACCGGGAGTCAGGCGCCTGATCGAGAAACGCGCGGCCGAATCGGAGCGAGTGCTCGACCTGGCCGGCGCACCCGCGTCGCCGCGCACGCGGTCGCGGTTGCCCTGATTCGGAACCTGCCCACCAGCCTGGAGCCATTCGATGGAAGCACCGACCCGAGCCCGCCGCGGCCGGAGCAAGGCTCCCGCCGAAACGCCCTCCCGATCCGTCGACTATCGACATCACACCAGTTCGTTGCCGCTGGCCGAAGGCTACCCGGACGATCCGATTGCCGAGATCCACGCGACCGCGCCCTCGCTATTCGACGGAGGCGGTACGATCGGGTGGTTGCGGTACACACACAGCGTTCTCACCCGATCCATGATTTCCGTGATCCGGTTATCGAGTTCGACCCAGCCGATGCAGTGGCCCATCCCATCACGGCTTCGCCGAACGCGTACCTCCCAGGTACCTCCCGCCACCGGAAACGATCGGCCTTACAAATCTGACGTATACCCCGCAAGGTCGGTTCCCTTGCGGGAACAGCGCATCGCGGCCATATTCAGGCCGAGTCATCGCCAACTCGACTCGCCGGCACGAAAGCTATCGTCAACTCGACTCGCCGGCACGGAAGCTTTGGTGCCGCCCGAATGCACATCGGCGGCAAAATTGGACATGTACGCCGGCGACGAACGGAAACGGGCAACCCGGCTGCCCGCCGTGGAACCGCAATGCCATGAATGAGATCACCTTGATTCGGCCCGACGACTGGCACGCGCACTTCCGCGACGGAGCGGTGCTCGCCGACGTGGTGCCCGCGAGCGCGGCGCGGTTCGCGCGGGTGGTGGCGATGCCGAATCTCCTGCCGCCGGTGACGACCACCGATGCGGCGCTCGCGTATCGCGACCGGATTCTCGCCGCGGCGCCCCCCAGCGCCATGTTCGACCCTCTGATGACGCTCTATCTCACCGACGACACCGGCGCAGACGAGATCCGCCGCGCCGCTGCGAGCGGGAAGGTGCTTGGCGCCAAGCTCTACCCGGCCGGGGCGACGACGAATTCCGCGCTCGGGGTGACGGATATCGAGCGCTGCGCACCGGCGCTCGGCGCGATGCAGGAGTGCGGCCTCGCCCTGATGGTCCACGGCGAGGTCACCGGGAAGGAGATCGACGTATTCGACCGCGAGCGGGTGTTCATCGAACGCACCCTCGCGCCCCTCGTGGATCGATTCCCCGATCTCAAGGTCGTCCTCGAGCACGTGACGACGGCCGACGGGGTCGAGTTCGTCCGCGGCGCCCGCGACGGCGTGGCCGCGACGATCACCGCCCATCACCTGCTGCTCAATCGCAACGCGCTCTTCGAGGGCGGACTGCGCCCCCACCACTACTGCCTCCCGGTGCTCAAGCGCGAGCG
This sequence comes from Gammaproteobacteria bacterium, assembly GCA_047514485.1. Classification (GTDB taxonomy): domain Bacteria; phylum Pseudomonadota; class Gammaproteobacteria; order HK1; family HK1; genus HK1. Next base: position 393 of record JAKZYK010000486.1, on the reverse strand, counting down.
CCACCGGGCCGCGCTGGTCGAAGCGGCGGCGGGTGGCGAGGCGCGCTTTTTCCTCGGCACCGACTCCGCCCCGCATTCCCGTCACGCCAAGGAGGCTGGGTGCGGGTGCGCCGGGCTGTACACCGCGCACGCCGGGATCGAGCTCTACGCGGAGGCATTCGACCGCGCCGGCGCGCTCGGCGCGCTGGAGGCGTTCGCATCGCGCAACGGTCCGGCGTTCTACGGGTTCGAGCCGAACCGCGAGACGATCATGCTGCGCAGGGAACCCTGGCCGGTCCCGGACGAGATGCCGATGGGCGGCGACGTGCTCGTGCCGTTTCGTGCCGGGGGCCGGGTGGCTTGGCGCATCGTGCCGTGAGCGAGGAGTCGGGGCTCATCGCGGGTCGCTTCCGC
>JAKZYK010000485.1:0-4847 GCA_047514485.1 Gammaproteobacteria bacterium | reverse complement strand
CGAAGCGATTCGACGGCTCCGGCATTCCAGGAGCGTTCGAGTCTCTCGATCGACGATTCGAGGTCACGGTCGAAGAGAAGGCGAAGCTGGAGTTCATGTTCTTCCGAGCACTCAGGCAAAGCAGATACAGAGTTCCGAATCTCGCGCGACAAATGGTGTCGTCACCTGGCTTGTACGCTGAGGCAGTCATTCGCGCTTTCCCCCGGCGGAACCGTGGCGACGACCCGCCCGAGCTGCGCATCGACGACGCCGAACAACGTAAGGACTTGGCAATGGTCGCTCGGGACCTGCTTCAATGGCTTTATCGTATTCCAGGCTCCGATACCCGCGACGCCATTGACGGCGAGAAATTGACTGCATGGCTGGCTGAAGTCCGCGCGCTGTGCGTGCGATACGGCCGGGCCGAGGCCGGCGATCTGAGCATCGGCACGCTACTGTCCCACGCTCCTCGCGATGACGATGGTCGATGGCCGTGCCGGCCGGTTTGCGAAGCCCTGGAGTGGATGTCGAGCGGCGAAGTCGACCGAGGATTCATCATCGGCACTCACAATGCTCGCGGTGTCGTCACGCGCCATCTTGGAGAAGGCGGAGACCAGGAACGCACACTGGCAGCGAAGTATCGCGACTGGGCACAGCAGATCGCGTACGAGTATCCGCACGTGGGCAGCATCCTCGAGCGCATTGCCGAAGGCTACGATCACGACTCGGTACGGCAAGAGACGAACGCGAATCTTCAGCATCGATTTCCGAACTGGTAAGCGAATGTTCCGGAGATGGCGGCGGGGACGCGGATCGGATTCGGCCGGCGGTGGTATCCGAGTCCGATGAATCCGAGGAGTTCTCGCAGCTATTGCTCGAATGCTGCGCGGACGATTGGGAGGATGGGCAGGACCGCGCCACCCTGGCCGAAACTCTGTCCCCTGGCGGGAGGACGTGGACTGCAATGGATTCCCGCATTCGCGCGAACGGCGTCATTGCCGCCAGGGTCGTCAATCCCGCGAAGCTCGTGCCCGCGAAAGCGGGGAGCGGAAATCCACGGGCTGTCGCACGGACGCCTCGAACCTCCAGGGTCCAGGTCGAGCCGAAGCGTCAAATGATCCCGGGAAGACAGGTACGCCTGCTCCGGGTTCACGTCACACACCGCGCCCGCCAGAGCCGCCAGGATAGAATTCGGTTACGGGAGATCGGACGCTATGCCGTCTCCCGGGACGGGGTGCGCAGGGTACGCCTCCCGCTCCTCGCGCACCCGCAGGCTCATGCTCTGCCGACGGCGCACGACCCGGGCCACCGCCTCCTTGCGCTCGTCGTGGGTCTGGCCGAACCCCACTCCTTCCACCGCCTCGCACACGTCGTCCGGCGTGAGCCCTTGGAGCACCTGCGAAGCATCGAGCTTGCGCGGTGCACTCCCGGGATACAGAGCGAGGAAGTCCGCCCGAAGCTCCCAAGAATCCTTGCGGCCGTGCATCCGCCACAGCTCCCGCACTCCGATCTCCCCGTAGCGTTCGGCCTTGCCCTCGTCGGCATGTGTGATCTCGACCTCGACCACAAGGTCGGGCGCGGTGCGTTCGACGAAGGCCTCGACGGCCGCTTTCCCTTCGCCGTGGGCCGCGTAATAGCCCTTGGCGCGCTCGCCGACGTAGAACGCGCAGTCGGGCTCCATCCCCGTGCCGGGAGGCTCGCCCGGCCCGCGAAGCCGGAGGCTGCGCAGCCCCTTCGTCGCGCCGGCGAGGTCGCTCCCGGCGGTATCCACGATGTTGTCGAGGATCGTGGCCAGATCTTCGTGGGGATGCGAGGGCGCCATCAGGGTGATGAGTCCGCGCACCGGGTCGAGGCAGACTCGGCGGAAGTAGCGGTTCCAGTCGATGGCGGCAAGCTCGGTGACTGTCCCGGCGTCGGCGTGGATGACATGAATGGTGGAACCGAGAGGCCCGGTGAGCATGGTGCCGGTGTGCATGGTGGTGGAGTCGTTCATGGGGGCATCACTCCGGTGGGCAGTCGTCGGCCTGTGGAGTCGCGGGCCGTTCACCGCAGATCGTTCGCGCATCGTTCTCGGACTGCGGGCCATTGACGGATCGTTCATCCGGAGTCTGCGCCGTGGTCACCGGGGTGTCCACGTCCCGAGCAGCGCATCTTCGCATTGAGGAGCGGTCCCTGGTCTTGAACCGGGATTCCGCTTCGGCCAGCCCACCGCTGCCGGGTCGGGACAGCGCACCGAGCGCCTGCGGCACAGCACGTCACGTCACGTCACGTCAGGCAGCGTGACTCGACGGCGGACGCAGGCGGGCAGTGGTCCCGCTGGCGACGGGCAGGACGAGCGCTTCGGTCGGCGATCGCCTACGACGAACGGGCGCTTTGCCGATGATCGAAGCCCATCGCGGCGCTGACAATCCCTCGCATGGCTCGGCCGGCGGAATCCCGGAGCCGACCAAGGAGGGCTCGTCGTGTACCGCCTCTACCGCTTGTACTGCTTGTACTGCTTGTACTGCTTCGCGACCTCACGCTCGAGTCGCTGCGCGCCGTACTGCTTGTACCGCCTGTACTGCTTTGTCTTCATTGCGCTGCTTGCGCTTTCCCCGCCGCTCGCCGCTGCCGGCGAGGCGGGGGCGCCGTCGCTGCTGCTCGCCAACATCTATCGTGTCGACATCGACCTCGGTCAGTACTGGGTCAGCGAAAAGCTCGATGGAGTCCGCGCCTACTGGGACGGCGAGGCCCTCACCTCGCGAAACGGCAACCGCTTCAATGCCCCACCGTGGTTCATCGAGGACTTCCCCCATGTGCCGCTCGACGGCGAGCTGTGGATGGGGCGCGGCACCTTCGAGCGGTTGTCCGGGACGGTCCGGCGACAGACCCCCGATGACGCGCAGTGGCGCGGCATCCGGTTCATGGTATTCGATCTGCCGTCGAGCCCGGCGACGTTCGATCGGCGGCTGCAACGCCTGCGGGAGATGTTCGAGGCGATCGAATCGCCCCATATCGTCCTGGTCGAGCAGTTTCGGGCCGCCGATCACGATGCGTTGATGGATACGTTGAACCAAGTGGTCGCCGGCGGCGGCGAAGGGCTGATGCTGCACAGGGGCAGCTCGCTCTACACGGCCGGACGCACGGACGACCTGCTCAAGCTCAAGCCATACGAAGATGCCGAGGCAGTGGTGGTGGGGCATCTGCCCGGGAAAGGGAAGCTCACCGGCATGCTCGGTGCGCTCCTGGTGGAGATGCCGGACGGGCGCCGCTTCAGGCTCGGCACCGGGTTCTCGGTCGAAGAGCGCCGGGAACCGCCGCCTCTGGGCGCGACCGTGACCTACAAGCACTTTGGCAAGACCCGCAACGGCGTGCCCCGCTTTGCCAGCTTCTTGAGGATCCGGGACGAGATGTGAGGGCGGGAGCGTGAACGTCCGGTGTTGGTCGCTCGTCATGCTCCAGCCCGCTCGGCCCGCTCATAAGACGTGAGGGCGGGAGCGTGAACGTCCGATGCTGAGGGTGCAGGGACCGACCGCGGGGTGGGTGCGTGGAAGTCTGGTACTGATGGCGCAGGGGCCCCGCCCGCGGCTATCCGCGGGCGAGCCGGTCGAGCAACTGCGCGAGCGCCTGTCCGCGGTGGCTGACCGCGTTCTTCTCCGCACGCGAGAGCTCGGCCGCGGACCGGCCGAGCGTCTCGATGAAGAACACGGGGTCGTAGCCGAATCCTCCGGCGCCTCTGGGCGCGTCGAGGATCCGTCCCTCCCAGATCCCCTCGCATACGATCGGGCACGGGTCGCGCGCATGGCGGAGGTAGACGATCGCGCAGACGAACGCGGCGCCACGCTCCGGCGGTGCGACACCTTCGAGCGCTTCGAGAAGCTTGGCGACGTTGTCCGCATCGCTTGCGCCCCCGCCGGCATAGCGCGCCGAATGAACGCCAGGGGCGCCCTCCAGCGCATCGACGACGACGCCCGAATCGTCGGCGAGTGCCGGCAGCCCAGTCGCCGCACACACGGCACGCGCCTTGATGAGCGCGTTCTCGACGAACGTGAACCCGGTCTCCTCCGGCGGCTCGACCCCGAACACATCCTGCGAGACGACACACAGTCCGGCCGGCTCAAGCAACGCGCTCAGCTCGGCGAGCTTGCCGGGGTTGGAGCTCGCGAGAACGACTCTCACGTCCGGGCTTGCGTCCAGGTCACACCAAGCTCCCGTCCAGGCTCGTGGGCTCACGAGCCGGCCAGCAGGATCGTTTCACGCTCGTCGAATGTCCGTTCCCGTGCGCCGGAGACCGTAGGGGCGACGCATGCGTCGCCCCTCTCGTGTCATCGCAAGCGCTCCGTTGACGCCGGAGATCGGCATCATTTCGCTCTGATATCGTCATTCGGGCTTTCGATGTCCGTCCGGCGCCTTGGAGTGAAGCTGCCCTGGACCGGCCAGAGCGGCGCGTTGCAGCTCAACGAGAGAGGCGATGCCGTCGCGCGCGAGGTCCAGCATCGCGTCGAGCTCGGTGCGCCGGAATGCATGGCCCTCCGCCGTGCCCTGGACCTCGATGAACCCGCCGGCGTCGTTCATCACCACGTTCATGTCGGTCTCCGCCTCGGAGTCCTCGGCGTAATCGAGATCCAGTACCGTCTCGCCCTTGTAGATGCCGACCGACACCGCCGCGACCGCCCCGTGGATCGGATCGCGGCGCGGGCGCACGCCGCGGCCGGGGCGTGCGCGCAGGCGTGAGACGGCATCCACGAGGGCGACGTACCCGCCGGTGATCGCGGCGGTCCGTGTGCCGCCATCGGCCTGAATCACGTCGCAGTCGACGATGACCGTACGTTCGCCGAGCGCTTCCATATCGACCACCGCGCGCAGCGACCGTCCGATGAGGCGCTGGA
>JAKZYK010000484.1:0-7975 GCA_047514485.1 Gammaproteobacteria bacterium | reverse complement strand
GAGACTCGCGCGGCAACGGACTGTCGGCTGTGCCGGGACCGCCAAGCGGCGTTGTCGCCATACACCGTGACGGGAACCCACACGGCGGCCACCGTTCTGCCGGACATCCTGATCGACGTCATCCACCGGATCCGCACCGATTCGGGACGCCTGACCCGGCAGTTCCACGATGGAGCGCTGGCCGGTGGTCTGAGCGACGCGGAATATGTCGAGACCATAGGCGTGATGGCCACTGTCATTGCCATCGACAGTTTCTGCGACGCCGTGGGGATGCCGCGCCACGCGCTGCCGGTGCCCATTGCCGGTGAGCCCCGCCGCCGGCGGCCGGCCGGCGCGAAGGAAGGCTTGGCCTGGGTGCCCACGGTGGCGCCGGAGGACATGACCGAGGCCGAAGCCGGCATGTATGACGGCCTCTCCGCCGTGAACATCCACCGTGCCCTCTCCCTCGTGCCGGCCGAAGTGGTGGGGTTCTTCGATCTGGACACGGCTCACTATCTGCCGGATGCAGTGCTGCGGGACTACGGCACCGAATACCGGGCGCTCACCCATGCGCAGATCGAATTTCTCGCGGCGCGGGTCTCGGCAATCAACCAATGCTTCTACTGAACCATCAGCCACGCAGTGCTGCTCCGTGGGAGCGGCCAGCATACCGGTGACGACTACGACCTGACGGCCATTGTCGAGGACGGCGTGACCGACGGGGGAGTTGCGGCAGGAGCAGCGTTGGTCGCTTACGCCGACGCCTTCTTCGAGGGCGGCAATGGCTTTGCAGCCGCGCGCGACCGGCTGGAGGCGGAAGTCGGCGAAGAGGCGTCTGTCGATGCCGCCGCAACCCTCGCCATCTTCAATGCCGTGGTCCGGATTGCCGACTCGACCGGCATTCCGCTGGAGGAGGCGAAAGCCGAACTGTCGGCCGACTTGCGGGACGATCTGGGCCTCGACGATTGGAGCGCGGACCGATCCGGGTAAACCGCAGAGGTGGCTGAGATGTTGGCTGACGAACGCACCAGGCCGATTGTCCCGGAGGACGTGGCGACGAAGGCCGATCTCCATCGAGAAATCGCCGCCAGCGAAACGCGGATGGAGCTGCGGCTCCAGAACGCGATACTGGAAGCCAAGGTCAGCCGCCTCATCAAATGGATGATCGCGGCGATGGTCGTGTTGTCCGGAGTCGTGGTCGGGGCCCTGACAGCCCTTCAGTAGCGCGCCGGGTAGCGTGTGCCGCCACGGCTACAGCACACCCGGCACAGACGGAACGCCTCGAGTACCGCGGCGCGGATATTGCGGCTGGAGACCGCGTCAGCAGGTCCCGGGCTCAGCCGGCCAATGCCTCCAGGGGCAACGCGTCGCGCAGGCGTGCCCGCATATCGGCGAGATCCTCGTAACGAGTCTGATCCAGGCCGAGCGGCGTCACCGTGACGTAGCCCCGAAGCACGAGATCGAGGTCGCAGTCCGGCTCGTTCGGCTCGTCTTCCCGGATCATGTAGATGTGGAAGACCCGCCGCCCGCGGGTCGAGGGCCTCTCTTCGATCGAGCTGGGCCCCTCGCGCCGGCCGCTGTGCGTCACTTCGAGCCCCGCCGCCGCTTCGCCGTGCGCCAGCGCGGGGAAGTTCACGTTCAGCACCCGGCGCGGCGAGCACAGAGCGTCGAACAGACGAGGCAACAGGTGCGCGGTCAGGCGTTCCGCGCAAGCCCAAGCATTGCGCTCGCCTCGCCCGGCGTGTCTCTGGCTGAAGGCGATGGCGGGCACGCCTCGTTCGGCCGCCTCGAAACAGGCGCCCACGGTGCCGGAGCTGCCGATGTCGTTCGCTAGGTTCGAGCCGGCATTGACGCCGCTCAGCACGAGGTCGGCGCCGTGCGCGCCGAGGAGCCCGTTGAGAGCGATGAGCACGCAGTCGGCAGGGGTGCCGTGGACCGCGAAGCGTCTCTCGCCGCGTGGCTCGACTTGCACGTTCTGCCTCCAGCTCAGCGCCCGCCCGCGCCCACTCTGGTTCTCGGCCGGCGCGACCACCCACACATCCTCGCAGCACTGCCGCGCGGCGTGTTCCAGTATCGACAGTCCGCGGGCGTCGATCCCGTCGTCGTTGACGACGACGATACGGCGATCTCGAATACTCATTGCGTGCTCAGAATTCCCCGATTCACCCGGGAGCGGACTCTATACGGAAAGTCTGTCAGGACCTCGCGATGAAGGCGCGGCCCGGGAGGCGAAGTGCGAGTCGCTCGCGATAAAGCGTCCACTCAATCGGGGCAACTTCACTCTGCCGGGCGCGGGCAATTTGGAGAGCACACACGGGCCAGACCACGGCAGGACGGTCGGCGTGCACCGTGATGGGAGCAGCAATTGTGCAGAGCTATCGTTTGACAGAGGCCCAGGGGGACCTGGAAGCGTGGCCCCTTGTCGACGATGGCCCGTCGGAGTATCGCATCTTGTGGGGTGATCCCCGGGCCTGCGGGCGGCTCGATCTCGGGGCGGGCAGTCGTGGCGGCATCACTCGACTCAATAGGACGGACCAAGAAACCGCCGGTCGATTTCGAATGGAGCAGGAGGATGAATCACAAGCCGCGAGAAATCGGCGTGCAGGGGATTGATTAGAAAGTTGGGTTCCTCGGGAACGATGACCGAGGGCACTTGCATCAGAGCGGTATCGCCGGCATCGAGCCACGCCTTGCCGAGCTCCCTCAACATCAAGGGCGGTGGTGTGTGCCGCCAGTTGTCGAGCAATTCCCCGACCGCGATGGTGGTCGCGGGCATGGTCTCCGGAACGTCGACGGCAATGACACGATGCGCCGGCATCACTGAAGCGTCGACGTGGACGAGGGTCTCGAGCACCGCGAGGGCGATGGAGCCGGCAGCATGGACGGCGCAGTAGCCAACGGGCGTCCACCGCCCACCGACCCGGCGCGTCCCCTCGCCGGAAAACGCCCTGTCGACGTATCGCGACGCAGTGAGACGATAGATACGCACGAAGCAATCTTCCGGAGCCGGCGGCGACGACGATGAGTTGGCGGGGAGGGCAGACGGACTCGATACGGATCGTCAGGCGTAGACCCCGAACTCGATGCGCGTGAGTACATCATCCACTTGGTGCACACCGGCGTCGGTGTCCATGAGCGACAGGGGCGTATCGCCCGACAGGGCGTGGTTGGGCATCGAGAACCACGCAACGGCATCCTGGTCGTTGTCGAACACGGCTCTCGCGTGGTCGAACACCTGGCGTGCCCTGAGCAACCGGTCCGACTCCACCGGCGAGAGCAGCCCGTCCGGGCCACCGGCCCGCGCGCGACTCCACTTTCGCTCCGAAACGCCGAGAAGCGCGGCGAACGCGCCCACGGGTATCGACCACGTTTGCATGATCCCGGCAGCTTCCGCGACGGCGATACCCTGCCGGGCGCGTGCAATCCGCGCTCGATAGTCCGATTCCGGGGGGATGCTGGAAGGATGTCGCATCGGTACGCTCTGCGATTCGGCCACTTGGCGCATGATACGGGACATTTGGCCGGAATCTCAAACTGCCGCCGGGCCGATCGAACACCTCAGTCAAGGGCCTTGTGGTCTGATGCCGGCCGATGGGTTCTTCCTGCCGGTTGAGCAACACACGTACGCCCGGGCGGCTCGACGTCGGGCGGCAGCCGGCAGCAACGGAACGGAGACGCGCAGTCGCCGCGTTCGCTCGGGGGCGACTCCAGTGTGAAGGCGGCCAACAGAACACGGGGACGAATCCACACTAACGTGCGTTGTATTTGGTATACGGTCTTAGCGGCGGGACCTCCCAGCGCTGATACCAGGCTTCCAGGTGCGGTCTCATCCGGGCGGCGATGTCGGCATTGATCCGGGGCAAGGGCTGTGCGCAGAGGTGTTCGGCCAGGGCGTCCGCGGCCGCACGCTCGTCGAAGCCGGTCACGTGGCCGTCACGCATGACGACTTCGCCGTCAACGAGGACGCAGCGCACGTCGTCCTTTCGAGCGCGCAGCAGTATGAGCTCCAGAGGATCGATCTCCGGCGAGACCCAGGGCCGGACAAGCCGTTCGAGGTCGACCACCATCAGATCGGCGCGGTAGCCGGGCCGCAGGCGGCCGATTTCGTTTTCCTTTCCCATGAGGCGGGCGCCGCCCTGGGTGGCGATCCTGAACAGTTGCTCGGTGCTCGGGACCGATTCGCCGTAGTGCGGTACCCGGTTCAGCCGGAGCGCCAAGCGCAACTCGCTGAACATGTCCTCGTCTTCATTGATGGTCGTCCCGTCCATGCCGAGCGCGACGGAGACCCCGCTCTTCAGGAGTGCGTTGAGCGGCGCTATCCCAGCGCGCAAGCGCAGGTTGGAGCTCGGATTGTGGCTCACCGCAGCGCCGGTCCGCGCGAGCGCGGCGATCTCGGTCTCCGTCAACCAGACGCCGTGGGCGATGGAGAATCGCTCGCTCAGCACGCCGAGCCGTTCCAGATGCACGATGGTCGGGCAGCCGTAGAACCGATCGCCGTGCAGCTTCTCGTAGAGGGATTCATTGCAGTGGGTCTGTATCCGGGTGTCGAGTGCGTCGGCGCGTTCCCCAATCCTCTGCATGAGCTCGTCGGACACCCACTGGGGGCCGGGCGGGGCAAACCAGACATCGATGAGCGGGTGGTCGTCGAAGTCGGCGGCTCTGGCCGTCACGATCTCCAGGTAGTCTTCGTCGCTGACGCGATCCGGACCGGGGAGCAGCCCTCGAGCGCCCTCGCGCAGATCGGCGGGAAGCTCGGCGACAAATGCGTCGTCCTGTCCGGCGCCGTGCACGAGGTGGCTTTGCGTTGCCGTCCCGGTCGCGAATGCGACTCGAATTCCCGCTTGCGCGTAGGCCTGAAGCCCGGCGTCCACGCTCGCCTGGTAGTCGGCCGCCGTGCCTCCCGCACTGTGCACGTCGACCACGCTGGTCACGCCGCTTCGCAACTGGTTGGCGGCGCTGAGCAGTGTTTCCTCGTAGACCCGGCCCTTGCGCAATCCCGCGAAGCCCAGTATCCACGATTCGAGCAGCGCGTCCGCGCAGCCGTGCTGGATGGTCGACACGCCGTGGCTGTGATGATGTGCGTTGACGAACCCGGGGAGCACCGCGCTGTGCTCGGAACCGATGATTTCCGCCCCGTCATACCGGCGGGAGAGCGCCGCGGCGGAGCCTGTCTCGATGATGCGACTTCCTTCGATCGCGACCGCCGCATCGGCGAGCACTTCGTCGCCGGTCAACACCCAGCGGCCCTTGATCAACTTGGCGTTTGTCATCGTCGAACCTCTTGAGCCTCGGGGTTGTTCCCGGCGGACAATCTTCGCTTGTCTCCGGAGCTATCTCGAGCGGACCGGCTGAGGCAGAGACCGGATCGAGCCGGGGGGGTGGAGGGCAGTCAGCGCCTGGAGCTCGTCCTCGGTGGGAAACGGTGTCTCTTCGAGCGCCTCGAGCTTGCCGTCACCAGCCGATGTGTAGAAGCGTTCGGGCATGGTGCGTTCCTCGCCTGGGTTCGACGGCGATCCGATGCGCTGGGGGTGACGCCATTTGCCGGATCGGGATACGAGCGGTCAACAGGCGCAGATCGCGCGCGTCAGTGGCGCGCCTCATCGATGATTGAGCGCTCCTGCGCCATCGTTTCAATCGGTCGAACGATTCCTTTCAATAAGTCGGACATTGACTTTCAAATGGTCGAAGGTCATCTTTCAAATCGTCGGCAAATCGGACAAGTGTCATGTATCCTCGCTTTCTCGAACGGCGGGTCAGGGAGGCCCTGACGGACACCCGGGTCGTCCTGCTTTGCGGGCCCCGTCAATCGGGCAAGACCACGCTGGCGCGGCGGATTGCGGGCGACGCCATGCCGTTCCATACGCTTGACGACCCCACCGTCCTGAACGCCGCATCGGACGATCCGGTCGGTTTCGTTCGCGGTCTCGATCAGGCGGTCATCGACGAGATTCAGCGCGCGCCGAGCCTGGTGCTGGCAATCAAGACTGCCGTCGACGCCGATCCGCGCCCCGGCCGGTTCCTGCTCACCGGGTCCGCCGACCTGATGACGCTTCCCCGTGTCGCGGATTCGCTCGCGGGCCGCATGGGAATCGTCCGCCTGCTGCCGCTCGCCCAGGCGGAGCTGCGCAACTCCTCCGCGTCCTTTCTCGACAAGGCGTTCGCGGGCGAGCCTCCGGCATCCCGAGCTCCGGTCGTCGGCGACGATCTCGTGGAATCCGTTCTCGCGGGCGGCTACCCCGAGGCGCTGACCCGTTCGGGCTGGCGCCGCCGGCAGGATTGGCATCTCGACTACATCGAAGCGATCGTCCAACGCGATGTCCGCAACATGGCCCGAATCGATCAACTGGACGCGATGCCGCGGTTGCTGCGGGCTCTTGCCGAGCATTCCGGGCAGCTCGTCAACTACTCCGGAATCGGCGTCCCGCTCGGCATGAACCATGTCACCACGCGCAGGTACATGAGCATTCTCGAAAACGTCTTTCTCGTGCACACCCTTCCGCCCTGGTACACCAACGCTCTGAAACGCGTCACGAAGTCGCCCAAGCTGCATTTCCTCGACGCCGGATTGCTGGCCGCGCTCAGGGGCCTCACACCGGATCGTCTTCGCCGCGACCGGACGCCGTTCGGAGCGGTGCTGGAGACCTTCGTTCTCGGCGAGCTTCTCAAGCTCGCGGGTTGGGCCGAAGACCGGTACGCGCTGTCGCACTTCCGCGACAAGGAGCGCAACGAGGTCGACATCGTGATCGAAGACGGACTGGGACGGATCGTCGGTATCGAGGTGAAGGCGTCGGCGACCGTCACCGGGGGAGATTTCTCCGGCCTGCGCCGTCTCGCGGCGGCCACCGGCGAGAGGATCGTGCTGGGGTTGGTGCTGTACGACCACGAGCAGACCGTGCCGTTTGGGGGGCGAATGGCCGCGGCGCCCGTTTCAACACTGTGGTCATGATGGCCGACCCCGACGGATCGGAGGCGCGCGAAGTCGGGACAGGCAGGCCGTCTTCCGCAACGGAACGGAGACGCACATGGGACTGGTCCATTACCCAGCGGGCAGTCGGCCACGTGCTTCGGTCATTCGTTCCGGTTGGTCCTGCCGCCGACAGGAAGCTATGCTCGATTCGTTCGACCGGACAAGGGCCATGAGTCCGCTGCCTCGCCAACCCAAGGTGTACCACATCACCCACGTCGATAACCTTCCGGCGATTGCGGACGAGGGCTCGCTGGTCTGTGATCGCGAGATGATTCGTCGTGGCGGCCCGGCACAGGCGATCGGGATGTCAGAAATCAAGCGCCGCCGCGTCGAGCAACTCGCTGTCGACTGTCACCCGGGGACGATGGTCGGTGACTATGTCCCGTTCTACTTCTGCCCTCGTTCGGTGATGCTGTATGTCATTCACATGGCAAATCATCGGGAGCTGGCGTATCGAGGAGGTCAGAGCCCGATCGTCCACTTGGAAGCAGACCTCCATCGCGCAGTCGAATGGGCGGATACCGACGGCCGCCCGTGGGCATTCTCACTGTCGAACGCTGGCGCCCGCTATACGGAGTTCCGTAGCCAAACCAGTGATTTGGACCAACTCGACTGGCAGGCTATTGCAGCACGCAACTTTCGAGAACAGGAAATCCAGGAAGCCAAGCAGGCGGAGTTCCTCGTGCACGAGGCGTTCCCTTTTGAGCTGTTTGCCCGCATCGGTGTACGCTCGCGCGATGTGGCCGAGCGCGTCACACCAGCGGTCGCCGGCTTGGCGCACCGTCCGGCAGTCGAAGTCCGAGCCGACTGGTACTACTGACCATCGGGGAAGGATGATGATCGAGTACAAGACCGGAGATTTGCTGGCGGAGAAGGCCGATGCGCTGATCAACACGGTCAACTGCGTCGGGCACATGGGCGCCGGCATCGCGCTGCAGTTCAAGAAGGCATGGCCGGAGAATTTCCGAGCCTACGCTGCAGCTTGTCGCGATGGCGAAGTCCGGCCCGGGCGGATGTTCGTATTCGAGA
>JAKZYK010000483.1:0-2842 GCA_047514485.1 Gammaproteobacteria bacterium | reverse complement strand
GAATCCACCTGAAATCGATTCTAGCATGACTGCTCTTCGTTGATGCGCGCGGGTTTCGTTCCGCCCGCCGTGATCGGAATGGCGCGCAGGCGCTGAAGGCCAGGGCAGACGTGATCGAGGCGGGCTGGAGACTGCGACGGTGGGCGTGATGCCGGTCGGGACGACGGCTTGGGCGGAGCGGGGAAGCTGTTGCACCAGCCTCCCGCCCCTTGACGACACCCGGGAGAAGCCCCCGAATGCAGCCCACTTCATTATGCCGCAGACGGCCACCGTCTGACGCGCTCGGGGCTCTTCCGCACTGCGATGCAGGGAGGAGACCCCATGACCACATTCCGCACCCACCCCGACCATGCGGTCGTACTCTTCCACGACGAGCTGACCTGGGAGGCAGCGTCTGATCTGGTCGACATTGTCGACCTGATGATCAGCGGTTATTTCTACCGGCGAGTCGAGATCGTCATCGCCTCGAACGGTGGCCTCACCGCGGCTTTCGACCACTATCTCGCCGCCCTGCAGCGCTGGCGCGCCGCTGGGGTGCGGATCACCACGCGTGTGATCTCGCAGGCCCAAAGCGCCGGCGCCCTGATGGTTTCGCTCGCCGACCAGAGGGTTGCCGAGCCGTCGGCTCGCCTGCTCTATCACCAGGCCAGGAGCTACACCTCCGAGCCCCTGACCGTGTCGGGAACGGCAGATCTTCATGACGATCTCTGCCGTCTCGAATCGCAGCACATTGATCTCCTCGTCGATCGGGCGTTCGGCGCAGATCCGTCGCTCATCGCCGAGTCCGACCCCTGCGATCGCCGCGTCCTTGAGCTGCTCGGCTCCCGTGTCCACTCGGGTGGCGCTCGCCCGCCGCGCTCTGCCCGCGGTGCTCTGCGGCTCCTCGCGCGCCAGGTGCAGCGTGCCGTGCGAACCCGCGATCGTGTTGCGCTCGGCGCCGTCTATCGCGCGCTTTTTGCTCTTGAGCTTCCAATCTCGGGCCGGCTCGCCTGCACGCTGCGCTTGGTCGACACGGTCGTCGACCCTGCTGCGGTCGCCGATTTCGCCCCCCGCCTGCCTGCAGCGTGCGCTGATCCGCTCTCCGGCAGGCCGGGGTCTTTCCCCGAGTCTGGCCCTGCCACCGGCGGGCCAGGTCTGCGGATCTCCCAGTGGCGTTCCCTGTTCCCGCCCCACGGCGATGTAAGCCGTGAGCTCCTCGGCCGTCACCTGCTCGCCTTGGGCGAGACCGGGTCGGGCAAATCTGTCTCCGTGGTGCTCCCTGTGGTGCGCGCGATCGTTCAGGCCCCGCCCGATCGGGTCAGCGCGTCGCTAGTCATCGATCCGAAAGGCGAGATCGGACCGATGCTCGAGCACCTAGTGCCCGAGCGTCTCCAGTATTTGCGCCCGGCCGAGGCCGGTCTCTCTCTGATGGCGGGGCCGCGCTGGTCGTTGGATGCCGCTCTGGCGGCGGGGCGGTGGCTTGCCGCCGCGACCAAGATTGTGCTCAGGGTTCTTTCTTTCGTGCCGACCAGCCCGGCTCGAGTCTTGATCGACCATCAGCAGGACAGTCTGAACTCCGAATTTTTTGCCCGTGAGGGGACGGAGTTCCTGCTCACGGTGCTGGCCTTCGTCCTGATGGTCACGCAGCCCAGCGGGCCCCCGCCCGAGGACTGGCTGGCCGGCGATTCTCGAGCCTGTCTGTGGGTGCGAGCGCTCCTCAAGCGCGCCAACGGTGGGTCTGACCTGCGCGGTCCCAACGCGCTCGCTCTCGCGGCCTATGCCCTGCAGGGTCCGTTGGTGGAGCCGCCCAAGGCGCAGCCCAACTTCATCGTTGACGACAACCCCTTTGACGACACCCCTCGTCCGAGCGCTGACGAGTGGCTCTTCGCCCGGATTGCGCGTGGTGCCCTCAAGGTCTGGGGCCGGGCGCCGGGCGAGGGGGGTGACGTCATTGAGCGGGTGCTCTCCTACTGGGCGCCGATGGTGCCCATCCGCCCGCAGTTTGTCGGGGTGCTGGCGACGGCCCGTGCGGCGTGCTCCGATTTTGCGGAGTCCCACGTTGCGCGCAGCCTTTACTTCGGCTGCGAGCCCGGGGCACGCGGTGTCGGCGGGGCTGCGTGCGACTTCGCCGCCGCGGTGGGGTCCGATGGCGGCGGCCGAGTGCTGCTCTTCCAGCCCTCACGCGACGGCCTCGACGCGCTGGTGACCAAGGTGCTGAAGGCGCTTTTTTTCGAGGCGGTGTTCAACGATCCCGTTCGCGCAAGCGGTGGGCCGGACCTCCCGCTGGTGGCTTACATATGCGACGAATTCCACCAGTTTGTGACCAGCGACCGGGTGCACGGCGAGGCGAGCTTCATCGACGCGTGTCGCTCCTACGGGGTGTTTTGCGTGCTCGCCTGCCAGTCGGTTTCGAGCATCGAGCATGCGTTCGCGCACAGCGGCGGCAACGCGGTCCGGGACACGACGGCCGTGTCCATTCTCTGGAACAACACGGGCTCGAAGCTGTTCTTCCGCTCCACCGACCCGCGCACCGCGAGCCGTGTCGATGATTTGTGTCCCTATCGCCCGGGGCTTTCCCCGGTCACGCAAGTCCGACCGCTTTCCACGCTCTCGCCGGGCGAGTGCTACGCGGCGCTGGCCGACGGGAGGTTCGAGCGCCGCCAGCTTGAGCCCGTCCTGCCTCGCGCGGTGGAGCGTGCGCCGGCGTTGCGCCTGGTGCGTCCGCACCCGGACCTCCAGCCGTGAGTGCGGGGCGGCTCGCGCATCCGACGTTCCTTTTGCAACGGGAGAACATCCATGTCTGATTCAATCCAGTCCGACCCTCTCGGTCACTGTCGCTGGTGTGGTGTCCAGGTCGGCGCCG
>JAKZYK010000482.1:0-13330 GCA_047514485.1 Gammaproteobacteria bacterium | reverse complement strand
CTCTCGTCAGGATCCTCCTCCGCGAGGCCCGCCGCTTCGTCGTCGGCATGCGCGAGCCGTTCGTCCTCGACCCTGCCTGATTCGTCCTCGAGCCCGGCCGCCGACTCGGTATCGGCTCGCGCCTGCTTCGCGCGCTCCGCTTCCACCTCCGCCTGATGCTTCATGTCGGACGTCACCATGTCGCCGAGCGCCTCGAACGACGTGAAGTCCTCGTCGTAATCGTCGAGCCCGTCGCGGACGTTGAACACCGCGCTCGTGAACAGCTTGCGCAGGGCGCGGCGCCGCAGCCCTTCGCTGACGCCCGGGGAGAGGAAGCCGCTGTAGTCGCCGTCCTCGTCGAGGCTCTCGATCGGAGGCATGTCCTCGTCGGTGAGTACCCTCTCCTCAGCGACAGTCGGCTCAGGCGTATCGTCGTCCGATTCGCGAACGTCCGGTATCTCATCGGATACGTCCTCCCGGCGAGCCTCGGCCGCCACCTGCTCCTCGCGAGCGACTTCGCGTCTGCGTCGGGCCCAGCGCCGCAGTGGCCCCTCGGCGTCGAGGGCCGTCCGGGTCTCAGTGGAGACGCCGCGATCCTTTGCGTTCACGCGCAGTTTTCTCCGATTCCTTCGCCCAATCCCGGCGCTTGCGCTTCTTCTTGACCTCGGGCTCGTAGTTCTCGACGACGTAGCGCTCTACCCACTCGATGATCTTCTCCGGCATCGGCACGGAGTAGACCGGGTCGTCGGACTCCAGGTGCGCATTCGCCTCGTCCTGACTCGCGGTCACGATGACCGGAAACAGCTCGACATCGCCTTCTTCGTCCTCGTCGCCTTCGAAGCACACGACGAAGAGGGAAGGCCGCTCACTCAGCAGGTTGTACCAGTAGCTCTCGCAGCCGTCCCGGAACAGCTCGACCACGAGACCAGGCCACAGGTAGCGCCGGCACTCTTCATCCTCGTGCACGAGAGTCGCCGCCCCTCGTTCGGAGACGACCTCCTCCCCCGCCACCGCCGCAACCGCTTCCCACTGCACCTGCGACCATGGGCCAACCCGCGCGATACGCCGCTCCAGCACCACCGAGACCGGGATGCGGAGCGAACTCCGAGCATTGCTCTCACCGGACATCGATCGTCGAACCGCCCGCCACGAGTCATCAGGATCGGCTGACAAACATAGCATGTCTGACGCTCGTACCTGCACTGCGGCCTCGCCGCAAAACTCTCGCGTGGCCTCGGCCTCCCCCACCCGGACCGCGGACCGACGCGGGATGCCGCCCGGTCCGCAGCCGCGGGAGGAAATCCAGACTGGCCGCAGCTTGCGTATACTCCGGGGCCGGAACAGTCGAGAAGTGAGATGAAGGATTCCGACCCCCGGCCATACCGCCCCGAAATGACCCAGGCGGGGCTCGCCCCCACCCACGCGGTCCGCGCCGTCGACGAGTACGGCGACACCCGCGATCTCCGCGTGGCCGGAGAGTTTCCGCTCACGATCAAGGTCGACGACCGGGAGGTCGTGACCCTGATGACCCTCGGCACGTGGCCCGAGGTCCTCACCTTGGGCTACCTCCGCAATCAGCGGCTCATCGAGAACATCGAGGAAATCCGATCGGTGGACGTCGACTGGGACCGCGAGCAGGTCAACGTATCGACGTTCACGGGCGAGGGCATCGTCGACTGGGAGCAGAAGCTCTCCAAGCGCACCGTGACTACCGGCTGCGGTCAGGGAACGGTGTTCAGTTGCACGCTCGACAAGCTCTACGAGATGCGACTGCCGGAAGTGCGTCTCACCCAGTCGAGCATCTACGGCCTGCTCAAGTCGATCTCCTCGTACAACGAGATCTACAAGCAGGCAGGAGCGGTGCACGGCTGTGCGTTGTGTCACGGCACCGGGATCGTCACCTTCATCGAGGACGTCGGGCGGCACAACGCGGCCGACGCGATCTCCGGGCTGATGTGGCTCGACCGGGTGAGCGGCGCGGACAAGATCTTCTACACGACCGGGAGGCTCACCTCCGAGATCGTGATGAAGGTGGCGCACATGGGGATCCCCGCCATCCTCTCGCGCTCCGGGGTGACGCACATGGGACTGGAGCTTGCCGAGGACCTCGGGGTGCTCATGATTGCGCGCGCGAAGGGCCGGCACTTCCTCGTCTACAACGGCGCCGACCGGATCGAGTTCGACTCGATCCCCGAGCGTCGTCCGGCGCCCGCCGTGTCCGCAGTCGCCGCGGGCGCCTGAGCGCCGGCGGCGACTGCGGTGGTGAGGGCGAAGGATCGCTCCAGCGGCGCGAACCCCCTGCGCCGTTGAAAGAACGCGAAATCGTCCCCGCGTTGATGAACGCCCGCCAGGCCGTGGACCACCTCCTGATTCGCCGGCGCCGGTATTCCCGCCCGGGGCATCATGACATGACGAAGGCGCCGGCCGTGGTTCGGGCGATGTATTCGACCGGGGCGGTCCGCCCACCCCGGGGCTCAGGAGAGTGGGTGCGGCGCAAGCCGAACAGGCCATGATCGAAGTCTCCAACGTCAGCCACCGCTTCGGCGCCCACGATGTGCTGAAAGACGTCGATCTGAGCATCGGCGAGCGCCGGGTCGGCATCATTGGAGCCAATGGTTCGGGCAAGAGCACCTTCGCGCGCCTCCTGAACGGGCTGCTGATCCCTGATGAGGGAACGGTGACGGTCGATGGCATCGACACCCGGCAAGATGCAAGGGCGGTGCGCCGCCGCGTGGGGTTCGTGTTCCAGAACCCCGACAACCAGATCGTCTTTCCGATCGTGGAGGAAGACGTTGCGTTCGGCCTCAAGAACCTGAAGCTGCCGAAGGACGAGATCGTGCGCAGGGTCGACGCCGTACTCGAGAGATATCGTCTCGATCACCTACGTGATCACGCCACGCACCTGCTGTCCGGCGGCGAGAAGCAGATGCTGGCGATCTCCGCGGTTCTGGTGATGGAGCCGCGATACGTCGTGCTCGACGAGCCGATGACCCTGCTCGACCGCCGCAACAAGAAGCTCGTCACCGAGATCATTCGCGAGATCGAGCAACCCGTCGTGCTGGTCACCCACGACCTTGATCATATCCGGGACTTCGATCGGGTCATCGTGTTCGACGAGGGCGGCGTGACAGCCGATGGACTTCCAGATGCGGCAATCCGCAAATACGTGCGGGCGATGGCGTGATGCTGTCACTCTACGTGCCCGGCGACTCCTTCGTTCACCGGCTGCCGGCCGGGGCGAAGCTCCTGATCCTGTTCGCCGGGAGCATGGCGCTCTTCGCGGTCTCCGGCATTCCGGTCCATGCGGGTGAGTTGCTGGTCGTCGCCGCCCTGTTCCGCGTCGCCCGCCTGCCCTGGCGGGATACACTCCATCAGCTTCGTCCGGCCCTGATCTTCCTGGCACCGATCTTTCTCTTTCACGTCTTCATCACCGATTGGGTGCTCGGCCTCGAGACCGTGCTCAGGATCCTGGTGCTTCTTCTGCTCGCGGTGCTCGTGACGTTGACGACGAGGCTCTCGGACATGATCGACGTTGTGGAGCGCGCGATTCGACCGCTGCGCCATGTCGGTATCAACCCGTCGAAGGTCGGCATGATGCTGTCCATGGTGATCCGCTTCATTCCGCTGATGATGCGGGAGGCCCAGGAGATTCTCGAAGCACAACGCGCGAGGGGCCTCGATCGCAGCGCGATCGCCTTGCTCGTGCCGCTGCTGATCAAGACCCTGAAGATGGCCGACGATCTGTCGGATGCGATCGATGCACGCGGTTACGATGCGGAGACGGTCGTTCCCGTTTGGCGAAGACAGCGTTAGCCCAAGCGCGTCCAATGCTTCGAATCCGGATTACCTCGCACCCTGGGAGACATCATGACCACACGAGACATGACCTTCGTCGCGCTGTTCGCGGCGCTCACCGCGGCCTGCGCGGTGTTCCCGCCATTTCAGCCGCCATTCGTTCCCGCGCCGATCGTCGTGCAGAACATCGGCGCCATGCTGGCCGGCTCGATCCTCGGCGCCAGGCGGGGCAGCCTGTCGCTTCTCCTGTTCGTGGTGCTGGTGGCGGTCGGGATGCCTATCCTCACCGGCTGGCGCGGCGGCTTCGGCGTGATCCTGGGCCCCACCGGCGGCTTCATCCTGTCGTGGATTGCGGCCGCATTCGTGGTCGGATGGCTGGTTGAGAAGAGCTGGGCTCGTCTCGGCTTCTGGAACCTTCTCCTGTTCAACGTGATCGGCGGAATCATCGTGGTCTACGTGATCGGGATCCCCTGGCTTGCCGTCGTCGCCAACATGGAGCTCGGCAAGGCCGTCGCAGGTTCTGCGGTGTTCATTCCCGGAGACGTGGCCAAGGCGGTCGTCGCGGCGTTCGCGGCATTGATCGTCAAGCGCTCCTACCCGCTGATCCGCGCGTAGGAACATCCGCGGCCGGGCGCATTGCAACGATGCCCCCGGTCGCGGCGCCGCTCGCGGCTTCAGGTCCGAAAGGAAGGATCGCTGCGTTCGAGGGAGCGCACCACCGCCGCCCACTCCCGCGCGCCGCCGTTGCTGCCCGCGCCGCCGACCGCCGCGAGCTTGGCGACCGCGTCGGGTTTGGGCAGGATCGTCTCCACCCGGGAGCAGAGTACGTCGACCTGCACCTTGCACGCGTTCTCGAGGTTGTAGAGCAAGGTGAACGCCTCGCCGACGGTCGGGGCGCACGTGAGCAGCCCGTGGTTGTGCAGGATGATGGCGTTGTTGCTTCCGAGATCCGCGGCGAGCCTCTCGCACTCCTCCGATCCCACCGTCTGATGGTCGTACTCGTGGTACGAGATCTGGCCATCGAAGAGCATCGCCTGCTGGGTGAGCGGCAGCAGCCCGCCCTTCATGCACGAGACCGCCATCCCCGCCCGGGTATGCGAATGCAGCACCCAGTGGACGTCGGGGCGCTTCATCAGCACGACGCTGTGAATCGCGTGACCGGCATCGTTGTAGGGATACTCGCCACGCACCACGTTGCCGTCGAAGTCGACCACGATCAGGCTTGACGCGGTGATCTCATCGAAGAGCAGGCCGTAGGGATTGATGAGATAGCAGCCCTCTTCGGTGGGGTGGCGGGCGGAGACGTGGGTGTAGATGAGGTCCGTCCATCCGAACTTCACGAATGCGCGGTAGCAGGCAGCGAGATCGCAGCGCACGCCCCATTCCTCTTCGGAGAACTTCGCGGGGTGGATCGGCTGTATGGATGCCATTGTCAGCTCCTGAGACCTTCGATGAGGCGTTTGATGCGGCGTCCGTCCGCTCGCGCGACCGTAGCAAGGCGGTCGTCAGTCGAGGGCAATGTGGTCGTCGATGTCGAGCTCGACGCCCAGCTCCGGGAGCTTCAACGTGACCGAGGCGCGTACCTTCTCGTTCCCCGAAAGAGCCCCTGATGCAACCGCGTCCCGCACCGCCTTCTCGATCTCGCGCTGCGAGGTGACCCCGACCTTCTTCAGGAACTTGCGGATCTGCAGGTTGAACGTTTCTTCGTTCATCGGCGTGACTCCGTTGAGATTCGGGCCTTCGGTGAGATTCGGGCCTCGCGTTTCCGCTTCGGGTTCAGCCGGTTGCACGGCTCGCGAGCATGGCGCGGGCGACCTGCCGGGCGAGTCGGCGGGAACGCTGCGATGCTTCGGACGGGGTACGGGCGGCAAGGAGTCGATCGAGTTCGTCCCGGTCGAGACCCGGCAGCACCCGGCTCCGGTTCGATTCCCGGAATTGCCGCGCCGATTCCGGATCGGCCACCCAGACATGCACGCCGTCGCGCCGACTCCAGGTCCACGCCTCGCGCACCCCCATCCGGAAATACGGCATGAGCTTGTGGCTGGAATTGACGCTTCGATCGATCTCGGCTACGAGATCGGGCATGGGGTGGCCTTTGCGCATGTCGAGGTAATCCTCGAGATCCACCGCGCTCCGTGTGTTCATCGGGTCGAGGAAGAGGCTGGCATCAGGCTCGAATGCCCCGTCGTCGCTCAGCAGGCGGGTCGCGGCGGCGATGAGGAGATCGAGCGGATGGCCTGCATCTTCGAGCGCATCCTCGATACGGCTGAAGAGGCTCGAAATCGCGGCGGCCCGGCGCTCGTGCCCGACTCCGGGCTCGGCCACGAACTCCGCCCGTCCCGTCGCCATGTCGTAGCGGCACCGTGGCGCGTCGTCGCAGCTCGTCAGACGATCGTAGAGGTCGCGCGGCATCTCGACCTCGACCCGCACCGGGGCGTCCGGTCCGGGGCATGGATCAGCGGCTCGATCCGGTGGCGGGACCGGAGCACGAGCCAGCCGCGGGATCGGGACTCGATCCGGTGACGCCGAGGCAGAACAGGGCGAATCCACATGGACGTCGGAGGCCATCGGCGGCTTCCTTTCGCGCGTTGTTCGAGGCCGCGATGCTACCACCAATCGTGACTTCGAGGACCGTTTCACCCGGGCGGTCACAGGACCATTTCACGCTGCAGGTCGGGTTGGCCGGAAGCGCAACCCGACATCGGATCGACGCGATCTTGTCGGATTGCGCTGCGCTGATCCGACCTACCCGGGATCGGAGCCGTAGCGTGAAACGATCCTGCGGGCGATCATTCTGGTCGCTCCACTATCCCTCAGCCATTTCCGGCATGTTTCCCGCAACCGGCAACCGGAACGGTCGTCATCGGGCGCAGCGATTCCCGGTCCGAGCGAATCGGCTCAGACCCGCATCTGCTGGACCTGCGCCGAGAGGCCGCCGTCCAGCACCCACAACTGACCCGACGCGTAGCGGGCCTCGTCGCCGGCCAGCCAGTTGACTAGATTCGCCATGTCCTGCGGCGTGCCGTAGCGCCGCATCGGGTGCACGCGGCGCGCTTCTTCTCTCAAGCTCTCGGCGTCGCCCATCGAGCTGAAGAAGCTGTTCAACATCGGCGTATCCACGTAGCCGGGGCAGATCGCGTTGACGCGGATGTTCTCCGGCCCGTGGTCGCAGGCCATCGCTCGCGTGAGCGCGTGCACCGCACCCTTGGTCGCACAGTAGGCGGCGAGGCCCGGGTCGGCGATGAAGCCGTCGTAGGAGCCGAAATTGATGATCGAGCCGCCCCCGGCCTTGCGCATCAGAGGCAGTGCGTGCTTGGAGGTCAGGAAGGTCCCGGTCACGTTGATCGCGAAGATGCGGTTCCACTCCGCAAGCGAGGTCTGCTCGACGGTCTTCTCGATCTCGATGCCGGCCGCGTTGACGAGCACGTGCAATCGGCCGTGATCACGCTCGACGCGGGCCATCAGCTCCACGGCGCTCTCCTCGCTCGTGACGTCGTGGCGATGGAAGGCGGCCCCGGCCGCAGCGTCGCCCGTGGGCTCCGCAATGTCGGCCGCGTAGACGATCGCACCCTCGGTCGCGAAGCGCGCGCAGATGGCGGTACCGATACCGCCGCAGCCGCCGGTGACGACTGCGATCCTGCCGTCGAGATACCCCTCGCGTACCGCGCTCATGCCGCGCAGGCCCGGCCGTAGGCTTCGAGCACCAGCCCGTGGAAATGATGCACCGCGTGCTCGCTCAGGCCCGACCCATCCGGATCGACGAGGTAACGACCGCGCCGGAAGGCGGGGGTCCGCATGCCGCGCTGCACGCTTTCGACAAGACCGATGTCCTCGGGTTGAAGCACCTCGTCGACGAACCGGATCGCCTCCATCTCCTCCTCGGTGGGCGGGACACTCTCGAAGAAGAAGTCGAACTCCTCGTACGTCTCCTCGGGACCGACCGGGATGAACCGCCACACCATGAAGTTCCCTCGGCCGGGGTAGCGCATGAGAGTGGTGTTCGGCCACAGATACCAGACCGCGTGGTCGGTCACGCTCGCTTCTCCAACGCCGTAGGCCCGGTTCTGCCGCCGGCCCGCCCTGGCCATGTGGCTGGACCAGATCCCGTGGGTGGTGACCTTGTAGGTATCCATCTCCACCAGGGTCACGAAGTCCCGGTGCGCGACCGGGCAGTGGTAGCACTCGAGGAAGTTGTCGACCACCGCCTTCCAGTTGGCGCGCACGGTATAGGTCAGACGATGCGCGAAGGCGAGATCGCCGAGGTCCGGAGCATACCCCGTCACTTCATGAGCGAGGCTGCCCGTCTGCTCGGAGAGCGGCGGTGCCTCCCGGTCCAGGTTCACGAACACCAGATGGCAGAACACCTCCACCTGCACGGGGGTGAGGAAAATCCCGTCCGGGTCGAAGTTCTCGATCAGCTCCGAGCGGCGGGCCCGGTGCAGGCGGCCGTCGAGGCTGTAGACCCAGGCATGGTACGGACAGGTGATGAGCCCCGTCGTGCCGGTACCCTTCAGCAGCTCGTGCCCGCGATGCTTGCAGACGTTGTAGAAGGCGCGCAACGCGCCGTCCGCGCCGCGAACTGCGACGATGCTTCGGTCCTGGACGCTGGCGGTCAGATAGCTGCCCGGCTCGCGCAGCTTCTCCTCGTGGCAGAGGTACTGCCAGCTTCGCCGGAATATCTGCTCGCGCTCGACCTCCAGGAATCCCGGGGCGATATAGCAGCCCGCGTTGATGGTGGAGGACCGGGAGGCGACCGGGTCGTAGCCCTCGCCGGCGCGTTCCAGTTACTGCCGTGTCAGTCGCTCTGTCATGGTGTTTTTCCCGGCCTGGGGACATGGGAAGCGAACCCGGTCATACCGTGCCCACTACAGGACGCCAAAGAGCCCTGCGGCTATCGTGGGGATGATCGCAGCCTGAAACCCTGGCGCCCAATTCACACTTCCCTGATCCCCGCCCTTCACCGGCGCTCGACGGGGCGGGGTGCGCACACCACTCGTCTTCGTTTCAGTGTGGTGGTCATTTGTCGTGGAATGACTCACCATTTCATCGTGTGGGATGGCCGGGCGCGGATCACGAAATGTCTGTACCAGAAAATTCTCTCGCGGGCCTGGTTGGCCCCACGGCTCGGCGTCCGACAAGGCGGGGGGCGCCGTGACACCCTACCCCCGCGAGGATATCACCGCGGTGGTGCTCGCGGGCGGCAGGGCCCGGCGCATGGGCGGCGAGGACAAGGGCCTCATCGAGGTCGCGGGCAAACCGATGGTCGCGCACACTATCGATGTCCTCCGACCGCAGACGGCGGAGGTCATCGTCAACGCCAACCGCAGCGCCGACGCGTACCGTGCGGTCACGGGATGCCGCGTCATCGTGGATACCGTCGGCGACTTCGCCGGTCCGCTCGCGGGAATGGCGAGCGCACTCGAAGCGTCGGCGACCCGACTCCTGCTCACCGCGCCGTGCGATTCGCCGCTCGTCACCACGGACCTCGGACCGCGGCTGCATGCGGCGCTGGCCCGCGACGGCGCCGAGATCGCGGTCGCCCACGACGGCGAACGCATGCAGCCGGTATTCGCCCTGCTCACACGCGGTCTGTTGCCGAACCTGCTCGCCTTCCTCGGGACTGGGGAACGCAAGATCGACGCCTGGTATGCGACCCGGCATACAGTGACCGCGGACTTCTCCGATATCCTCGACACGTTTCTCAACGTCAACACTCCGCAAGAGCGCGATCGCCTCGAGCAACGGCTCGCGCGGCGCGGCGCGAAACGCGGGTGAGCCGCTGCTCTGATGCTGACGAACCCACAGATCCCGATTCCAGGCGGGAGCGCGACCGCCCTGTACGACGCTCGCGCGGCGCGGAACGCAGTCGAGCCGCTGCTCCCATGCTGAAGGACAGGCACATCCCGATTCCAGGCAAGAGCGCGACCGCCCAGTGTGACGGCTCACGCGGCGCAGTACGGGACGCGGGTGAGCCGCTGCTCCCATGTTGACCAACGCGCACATCCCGATCCTCGGCTTCGCGGCCTGGAGCGGCACCGGCAAGACGACCCTGCTGCGGCGGCTCCTGCCCATCCTCGCCGGGCGCAGGATCCGAGTCGGCATGATCAAGCACGCGCACCACGACTTCGATGTCGACACCCCCGGGAAGGACAGCTACGAGCTGCGCAAGGCGGGGGCGGCACAGATGCTGATCTCGTCTCGCCGTCGCTGGGCGCTGATGGTGGAGCGGCCCGCCGAGCGCGAGCCGCCGCTCGACGAGGTGCTGCTGGAGCTCGACCAGGAGCTGCTCGATCTGATCCTGGTCGAAGGGTTCAAGCATGAGCGGTTCCCGAAGATCGAGCTCCATCGCCCGAGCTTCGGCCGCCCCCTGCTCCATCCCCGCGACGATACAATCGTCGCGGTCGCGACCGACGCCCCGCTCGACGCGGCGGTGTCGCTGCCCATGCTCGATCTGAACTCACCAGGCGACATCGCGAGCTACGTCGTCGACTCGATGATGCACGGCGCGGCCGTGCACGGCACAAGGTAGACGGCGTCTCGTGAGACTCGCTGCTGTGAAGAGACGATGGCACGAACCCGTTCGAGGCTGGACCATTTCACGCTGGCCGAATTCCCGCCTGCGGTGGATCGGGGTCCCCTCATCCGTACCATCGGGATGTCCGCTCCCCCCATTTGCAACCCCGGTCGGCCTCACCTCGCCCGGATCTCGTCATCCGGGCCTTCCATGTCTGTCCGAAACCGTAGCGTGGAACGGTCCGACGTTCGGGGCGAGGCGGCTTGACGCTGCCGCGGCATCGCGAGAACGTCCTGCGCATGAACACCCCTGAGCCGCTTCCCGACTGCTACGAAGGCGATCCGGATCTCCTGCCGCCGGGCGAGGCGACGCGCCGGATCCGGGCGCACGTGCGCCCGGTGAACGCGACCGAGACGGTCGCGGTCATCGATACGCTCGGGCGGGTCGCAGCCCGTGACGTGGTGTCGCCGATGGACGTGCCGGGGCATACGAACTCGGCGATGGACGGCTATGCCTGCGCGGGCGATTCATTGCCGGACCGTGCGCCGCGCTGGTACGAAGTCGCGGGGACGGCATACGCGGGCAAGCCGTTCGCCGGCCCGGTAGGACCGTCGCAGGCAGTGCGGATCATGACCGGCGCAGTGATGCCCGACGGCGCCGACACCGTCGTGATGCAGGAGCACGTCGAGGTCGACAGTAGCCGGGTGCGAATACCTCCGGGCGTCAAGGCGGGCCAGCACGTGCGTCAGGCTGGTGAGGACATCGCGGCCGGCGCGGTCGTGGTCCCGCGCGGGCGCCGCGTGATGCCGGCGGAGATGGGCCTGCTCGCCTCGCTCGGGGTCGTCGAAATCGAGGTCTATCGCACGCTCCGGGTCGCGTACTTCTCGACCGGCGACGAGATCCGGTCTCCCGGAGCCCCCTTCGAGCCGGGGCTTGTCTACGACAGCAACCGCTTCACCATGCACGGCGTGCTCGGCCGACTCGGGGTGGAGATCGTGGATCTGGGGATCGTGCCGGACCGCCGCGACGCGGTGCTCGACGCATTCCGCGAAGCGTCCGCCCGCGCCGACATCGTGCTGTCCTCCGGTGGTGCGTCGACCGGCGAGGCCGACTACGTCAAGGAGGCCCTCGGCGAGCTCGGCCAGGTCGGGTTCTGGCGCATCGCGATCCGGCCCGGGCGGCCGCTCGCGTTCGGTCTCCTCGGCGATTCGGTGTTCTTCGGCCTGCCGGGCAACCCGGTCGCGGTGATGGTGACGTTCTACCAGTTCGTGGAGCCCGCGATCCGGGCCGCGTCAGGCGAGGCCGACACAAGGCCGCGGCCCGCGATGGAGGCGCGCTGCACCACACGGCTGCGCAAGAAGCCAGGTCGGATTGAGTACTACCGCGCCGTCCTCGATCGCGACGAGTCCGGCGCCCTCGTGGTGCGGAGCACCGGCAAGTCCGGCTCCGGCCTCCTGCACACGATGAGCGACGCGAACTGCTTCATCGTCCTCCCCGAGGGCGGCGCCACGGTAGAGCCCGGCGCGATGGTCGCCGTCCAGCCCTTCTTCGGCCTCATGTGAACGGTGACTGACATGGCGTCGTGGACATGCCGCTCGAACGGACAAGGGATCCGGGTTCAGACACAGGAACTCCGGGCTCGGACGCAGGAGTTCCGGGCTCGGACACAGGCGCCACGTCCCTCGCAACCACCCCCCGAACGAGCCAACGACCCATGAACAACCCGACCCCTCCTCGCGCCGTGCGTGAATTCATCCCGCTCTCGATCTGCGTGCTCACCGTCTCCGACACCCGCACCGAGAGCACCGACAAGTCCGGGAAGCTGCTCGCGGATCGGCTCGTCGCAGCCGGCCACTCCCTGCACGAGAAGCGGATCGTGCCCGACGACATCTACCGGATCCGCGCCGCGATGTCGGGCTGGATTGCGGACCCCGAGGTCAACGCGGTCATCAGCACCGGCGGCACCGGGGTCACCGGCCGCGACGGCACCCCGGAGGCGGTGAGCCCGCTCCTCGACAAGACCATCGACGGGTTCGGTGAAGTGTTCAGAACGATCTCGTACGACGAGATCAGAACCTCGACGATTCAGTCCCGGGCGCTGGCCGGGGTCGCGAACGCAACGTACGTCTTCTGCCTTCCCGGCTCGTCCGGCGCATGCCGCACCGCGTGGGACAAGCTCATCGTCAGTCAACTCGACTACCGCACGCGGCCGTGCAACCTAGTCGAGCTGATACCGCGGCTGCTGGAGAGATAGGCCGGCAGTGACAGGGAGGGTCAGGTGAACAGATCCGGTTGGCTGTCTTTGCTCTTCGTCTGCTTCCCGGGAATCCGTGAGCGGCGCCGTTCGAGGAGTTGCTCTTCGATGTCGGCCAAGTAAGGGGATGGCGGCAGCTCGCGCATCTTCCCCCGCCAGAGGCGTTTCCCGGCACGGCATAGATACAGCTTCGTCTTTGCGCGGGTGACGCCGACGTAGAACAACCGTCGCTCTTCGTCGAGGTCCGCCTGGCTGGCTTTGCCCCACGTCAGGGGGAGAAGGCCGTTCTCGCAACCGACGATGAACACCACGGGGAACTCGAGCCCCTTCGCAGCATGGAGCGTCAGCAGCGAGATCCGATCGGCCCGAGGGTCCCAGGTATCGACCTCGATACCCAACGACAGATCGGACAGGAACCGCTCCGGATCGTCTCCACACGCGACCGCGGCGGGTCTCAGCAGCTCGCATGCTTCCAGCATCTGGGCGCCCATCTGCGCGCCGAGCTGGCCACCGCCGAGACAGACCGCTTCAAGCTGCTCCCGAACCGAGCCCGGACCCGGCGTCTCGCGCAAGGCGTCGATCACCGCAGTCACTCCGGGATGTTCCAGCAGGCGGCGGTGCGAGCGGTGCTGGAAGGGCATCCCCGAGCGCTGGAGCGCCTCGACGAGCGCCGGGACCTGCGCCTCGGTACGGTAGAGCACGGCGAAATCGGAGAACGAGAAATCATGCCCTTCGACATCCGCGGAACGTCCACTGTCGATGGAGAAGAAGCTGTGCCCGCCGAGGGT
>JAKZYK010000481.1:0-24817 GCA_047514485.1 Gammaproteobacteria bacterium | reverse complement strand
ATATCGGCTTCGACGGCGCGGGCTGTGCGATCTCCACCGCGTCCGCGTCGTTGATGACCGAGGCGCTGAAAGGAAAGCCCGCGGCGCATGCGGAGCGCCTGTTCCGCGAAGTCCATCAGCTCCTCACCGAAGAGCGCCAGGCCGGTGGGCCTGGCGAGCTTATCGGGAAGCTCACCGTGCTCACCGGTGTCAAGGAGTACCCGATGCGCGTGAAGTGCGCGACACTTGCGTGGCATACGATGAAAGCCGCGCTCCACGACGACAGCCAGACGGTATGCACCGAATGAATACTTTCGAGGATCATCAGACTCCGCGCGCGGTCCCGTCATCTCCGCCGCCCGAAGCCCAAGCGCGAGACCGGGAGCCTGCAGCAGAGGACGCGCGGGCGCCGGAAAGCGGCGCGGCGGGCGAGACGGTCGGCGACGCCTCTCTCGATCACCGGATCATCGCCGCGCTACGCGAGGTCTACGACCCCGAGATCCCCGTCAACATCTACGATCTCGGGCTTATCTACCGAATCGACTGCGACGACATGGGGGTGGTCGAGATCGATATGACCTTGACCGCACCCGGCTGCCCGGTTGCACAGACCTTCCCCGGCACTGTAGAGGCCGCAGTGCAGAACGTGGAAGGCGTCGCGGCAGCGGAGGTCGATCTCGTCTGGGAGCCGCCATGGACCCCGGATCGCATGAGCGAGGCGGCGAAGCTCGAGCTCGGGCTCTTCTGAAATCTCGGGATTCTCACCGGCTCGCGAATGCGGGCGGTACGGATCCACCACCCCCCGAGCCCGCCCCGGACCGGTGGGGCGACCACGCAAACGGGCTACCGGCGATGGGTGAATGGACGAACGTAGCCGCGGCCGGCGAGATTGGCCCCGGCGAGCATCGAGTGGTGGACATCGACGATGTCGCCATCGCGGTGTTCAATCTCGACGGCGCGTACTTCGCGATCGAGGATGTGTGCACGCACGACTTCGGCACTCTCACCGGCGGATGCGTGGAAGGCGGCGAGATCATGTGTCCGCGCCACGGCGCACGCTTCGACATCCGCACCGGAGAAGCGCTCACCCCTCCGGCCTACGAGCCGGTCGCTACGTTCCCGGTGCGCATCCACGACGGCGTCGTCCAGATTCGCGAAAACTGAAGGGTACTGACCGAGATCTCCGTCAAGCCCCGGCGTTGCTGTTCCGGCGTTATTGTCCTCTTCCATGTATTCGGCTATCTGACGGTTCGTCCACGGCCGGCCTGATGGAGGATGCGCAAGCGGCACACGGTCAGCAGAGCTTCGGGGCAGCTACTTCCCTCCCCCCTCGTCTTCGTCCAGCACGAGCGACGCGGAGTTCAGGCAGTAACGCAGACCTGTCGGCGGCGGCCCGTCGGGAAACACGTGGCCGAGATGGGCCTCGCAGATCGCGCAGAGGACCTCGGTGCGGCGCATCCAGAACGAGTGATCCTCTTCCTCCGCGACCTTGCTCTGGTCGATGGGCTCGTAGAAGCTCGGCCAGCCGGTGCCGGAGTCGAACTTCGCCGTGGAGTCGAACAGCGGTGTAGCGCAGCAACGGCACCGGTAGGTGCCGTTGCGCTTGCTGTCGTGGTACTCGCCTGAGTAGGCACGCTCGGTACCCTTGCCGCGTGTCACGTGATATTGCTCCGGTGTCAGCATTGCACGCCATTCATCGTCCGGCTTCACCACCTTCTTCATGTCGCCTGCCCTCATCGATCCGTAAGGATGCATCCCCGTCGCCACCACTGCGCTCACGCGCTCCTCATCGATCACTCAGGCTCTCTCCCCTTCCCGACTCCGAGGAAATGGGGCTGCGCGGCACATGTGTTCAGCATCGCGCGGATTCCATCGGACGCTCATCCGCATTCAACAAGTGGGTCGGCATCGCGTTCACCCGCACCCATGACCGGAAGCAATGTAAACGAAGTCCGAACAGATCACCCGGGCTGCGCCTTCATCGCGACGACGAGATCCATGACGTTGGTGCCGGTCGGGCCCGTGTGCACCAGATCGCCGCTCGCTTCGAGAAACGTCCCCGCATCGGCGGTACGCAGACTAAGCTCGGGATCGAGCCCCGCTGCGATTCCGCGCGCGAGCGTACCCGCGTCGACAAGCGCGCCCGCGTCTTCGCCGGGGCCGTCGGTCCCGTCGGTTCCGGCCGCAAGCACATACACGCCCGCAACGTCGCGGATCTCCAGCGCCGCCGCGAGCGCGAGACTCTGACACCGCCCGCCCCGTCCGGGATTGCGCGGCAGCATGACCGTGGTCTCGCTTGCCCACACGCAGGCCACCGGTTTCGTACCCGCGATCTCGCGACCGATACGGCGTCCGGCTTCGAGAGCATCTCCGTCCAGAAGTTCCTTATGCTCGATGACGTCGATGCCGGCCGCCCGGCACAGCGCGGCGACGGCGGCCCGTGCACCGGCGGGCCGGGCGATCACCTCGGTCAGTATGCAATCCGTCGCTTCCGTGCCGGGAAGCGGTGGCGCGCGCCGGCCCATCTCCACCAGCCAAGGCGGAAGGTCGAGATCGCCGATCGCGAGGTCCTCGCTCGAATGCCCAACCAGCAGCCCCGACCCGATCACCTTGGGATCATCGCCCGGTACGTCCGAGATCGCGAGATTGAGGGTGCGGCGCGGAGCGATGCGCTGTGCGAGCCGGCCTCCCTTGATGCGCGAGATGCGTTTGCGCACGCGATTGATCGCGCCGATCGGATGGCCCTCGGCCAGCAGGTATTCGTTCACCCGCGCGAGGTCCGAGGCGGCGAATCCGTCCGGCAGGACCTCGACGAGCGCGGAGGCGCCGCCCGATGCCAGGGCCAGCACGTCCGCCTCGGCGGGGATCGCGTCGACGAAGTCGATGAGGGCACGTCCTGCCGCAAGGCATGATTCGTCGGGCACCGGATGCGACGACTCGACCACCTCGACGGGCCAGCCAGGATCGAGCGCATCGTCACCGGCGTGTCCATGTTTGGTCACCACGAGCGCGTGTTCGATGCGCTCTCCCAGGACGTCGAACGCCCCGGCCATCATGGCTGCCGCCGCCTTTCCCACCGCGAATGCGAAGCGCGGCGCGAGAACCTTCTCCCCGGCAAGACGACGGCGTACGCTCTTGCGCCCTCCCGTCGCGTCGAGCGCAGCGCGAAGCCCATCGAGCAGGAGGCGGCGTGGATCTCTTCCGCCATTCACCGAGTACATGCAGGGCATCGCCGCAATCCTCGAACCCCGGAACGATCAGTCCGTCCCGGCGCGAGCCGGCGGTGCGGGTGCCGTCACGGCATCGAGCCCACGCGTGAGATCGGCGCGAATATCCTCGAATGCATCGAGTCCGACCGCGACCCGAACCAGCGATTCACCGATCCCGGCCGCCTCGCGCTGCTCCGGCGTAATACGGCTGTGCGTCGTCGAGGCGGGGTGAACGATGGTGGTCTTCGCATCCCCGAGATTCGCGGTGATGGACAAGACCCGGGCATTGTCGATGACACGCCACGCTTCGTCCCGGCCGCCGTGCACCTCGAAGGCCACGATTCCGCCGCCGGCGCTCTGCTGCCGCGCCGCGAGCTCGTGGCCCGGATGGGTCTCGAGACCGGGGTAATAGACGCGCCGCACCGCCGGGTGGCCTTCGAGCCACCGCGCGAGCCGCGCCGCGCTCTCGCTGATCGCGTGCATGCGAATGCGCAACGTCTCGAGGCCGTTCAGGAAGACCCAGGCGTTGAACGGGCTCATGCTCGGTCCCGCGGTGCGCAACAGCGAGAACAGCGCGTCATGGTGCGCGGCGTCGTTCGTGACCACCGCGCCGCCCACGCACCGGCCCTGCCCGTCGATATACTTCGTCGCCGAGTGCACCACAATGTCGGCGCCGAGCTCGAGCGGCCGTGACAGCGCCGGCGTGCACAGGCAGTTGTCGATCACGAGGGTCGCGCCGCATTCACGCGCGAGCGCGCCGAGGGCGGCGATGTCCGCCACCTCTCCGAGCGGATTCGTCGGGCTCTCCGCGAAGAGCATCTTCGTCTCGGGACGAACCGCGTCGGACCACGCGCCGGCGTCGGTGACATCGACGAACGTCGTCTCGATGCCGAACCGCGTGAGAACGTTCGCAAACAGCGACACCGTCGAGCCGAAGAGACTGTTGGCGGCGACCACGTGCTCGCCGGCACGGAGCAGCGCCATCGCGGTCGCGAGGATCGCTGACATACCCGATGCGGTGGCGATGCAGCCGGTACCGCCCTCCAGAGCTGCGAGCCGCCGCTCGAACGCGCGTACAGTCGGGTTCGTAAACCGGGAGTAGACGTTGCCGGGTTCCTCGTCGGCGAACCGCGCGGCGGCTTCGCGGGCGCTCGCGAATACGAAGCTGGAGGTCAGGAAGATCGGGTCGTTGTGCTCCTGCTCGCCGGTCCGGGACTGTCCGGCGCGCACCGACAGGGTATCGAATCCGAACCCGCTGGTATCGAGCTCGTTCATGCTGGACTTCCTCCGGGGAGAAGTCAGACGTGGCCTTGCAGCTCCAGGTCATCGCAGACGGCCGCCCCTCGGACGCGCTTGGCGGCATCCGCGCGGTGCTCGGCGATCTGCTCGAGGTAGCTCCGGGACACGCCGCCGGTGACGTACTCGCCGGTGAAGCACGAGGCATCGAACTCCTGCAGCCGCGGGTTCCCGTGCTGCACCGCGTCGACGAGACCGTCGAGCGACTGGTAGAAGAGCCGATCCGCGCCGATGGCCCGAGCGACGTCCTCTTCGCTGCGATTGAACGCGACCAGCTCGCCCGTCACCGGCATGTCGATGCCATAGACGTTCTGGTACCGCACCGGCGGCGCCGCCGACGCGAAGTAGACCCGCCGCGCGCCCGCGTCGCGCGCCTGCTGGATGATCTGCTGAGAGGTGGTGCCCCGTACGATCGAATCGTCGACGAGCAGTACGTTCTTGCCTTCAAATTCGAGCCCGATCGCATTGAGCTTGCGCCGCACCGATCGCTTGCGCTCCGTCTGCCCGGGCATGATGAACGTGCGCGCGACGTAGCGGTTCTTCATGAAGCCATCCCGGTACTTCACCCCGAGATCGTAGGCGAGCGGAAGGCATGCGGTCCGACTGGTCTCGGGGATGGGAATCACGACGTCGATGTCGTGATCGGGCCACTCGCGGATGATTTTCTCCGCAAGCGCCTCTCCCATGCGCAGCCGCGCCTTGTAGACCGAGACGTCGTCGATGATCGAGTCGGGCCGTGCGAGGTAGACGTACTCGAAGATGCACGGAGCATAGCGCGGCTCCTCGCAGCACTGGCGAGCGTACACCTTGCCGTGCAGGGTGATGATCATCGCCTCTCCGGGCGCGAGATCACGCACCAGCTCGAAACCGAGCGCATCGAGCGCGGAGCTCTCCGACGCCACCATGTACTCCATGCCCTCGGCCGTCTCCCGGACGCCGAAGCAGATCGGGCGAATCGCGCACGGATCGCGAAACGCCACCACCCCATAGCCGAAGATCAGCGCCACCGCCGCGTAGCCGCCGAGACAGCGCCGGTGGACGTTGGCCACTGCGCCGAAGATCGTGTTCTCGTCGAGCGCAAGCTGGTGTGTGCGCCCAAGCTCACTCGCGAAGATGTTGAGGAGAATCTCGGAATCCGACTCGGTGTTCACGTGCCTCAGCTCCTCGCGAAACATCTCCTCGCCGAGCTCCTTGGCGTTGATCAGATTGCCGTTGTGCGCGAGGGCAATGCCGTACGGTGAGTTGACGTAGAAAGGCTGCGCTTCCGCAGGTGACTCGCTTCCCGCCGTCGGGTAGCGGATGTGTCCGATGCCCACACGGCCCCGGAGCGCGTCCATGTGGTTCGGCTGAAAGACGTCGCGCACCAGCCCGTTAGCCTTGCGCTGGTAAATCTTGCGATCGCAGGTGAAGATGCCCGCGGCGTCCTGCCCGCGATGCTGAAGCGCGGTGAGCGCGTCATACAGATCCTGATTGACGTCAGCCCGACCGACGATCCCGACGATTCCGCACATTGCAGCCGCATCCGTTGGACATGATGACCGGCGCCGGCATCCGGCACGGGCGACGGTCGCCTGAGATGATACCGAGTGACGCCGTAGGAGAGAATCGAATCCGGCTCATGCGGATCAGGAATCGGGCTCGAATCGGAACTGTTGCTGAATATCCGGGGGGAGAAAGGCGCGGATCTCGTTCGCGAGCTCTACGAAATGCGGCAGGAATACTGATTGGCCCCACCACGGATCCCCAGGCAGCGGCGTCAACCCCCCAAGCAGCACCAGCAATCCCATGATCAGGATCCCGCGCAGCACGCCGAACACGATCCCGAGCGTACGGTCGGTCCCCGACATGCCGGTCCTCTCCACGAGCAGCCCGGCCAGACGGAGCACGATC
Source organism: Gammaproteobacteria bacterium (assembly GCA_047514485.1). Lineage (GTDB taxonomy): Bacteria > Pseudomonadota > Gammaproteobacteria > HK1 > HK1 > HK1. Next base: position 18,443 of record JAKZYK010000481.1, on the reverse strand, counting down.
CCGCAGAGCAGGAGCACCCCGATGAAGAGCGCGGTGAACGCGATGCCCACGCGTACGGAAGGCACTGTGACGTACCCGTCGAGCCAGACCGCGGCCTTGCCGGAGAATGCGATGGCGATCCAGAACGCCGCGATCCAGCCGGCCAGCGACAGGGCTTCCCTGACGAATCCGCGCATCAGGCTGATGATGCCGGAGATCCCGACGATGGCGAGGATCGTGTAATCGATCCAGATCATGCGGGACGTGTCCTTCCGGCCATGACGTGCGATGCGCGCCCGAGATCATGCGCCGTCGGCACACCACAACGGCCGTCAGCCGCCGGGATAGGGCACCACGATGCCCTCGAGCGCCATCTCGCGCCGCAGCTTCGCTGCGGAGTCCTTCGCCTGCTCGCGGCCGGGCAGGGGCCCGACCAAGACACGGGAGACCTCGCCCTGCGCCGAGGGGCCGGACTCGACGAACACGGGGTATCCCTTGGCTTGGAGGCGCTTGCGCAGCGCGAGCGCGTTCTCCGACTTCTGGAAGCTCCCGAGCTGGACCGTCCATCTGCCCGCCACTGTCACGGGCTTCTCCACCGCCTGCTTCTTCCCGGTCGAATCACCCGACTTTTGCGCAGGCGAAGCCGGCTCGGAACGCGCGGTGGATGATCCGAACCGGCTGGCAGGTGCCGGTGGCTCACCGGCACCGGAGACGAGATTGGATGCGGGCGCCTCGGAGGGCGCAGGGATGGTCGAGGGAGCATCGGAGGGGTCGCGGCCGTCCCCGGCGTCCGCGCTCGATGCGTGCCGGTTGCGTTCGCGTTCCACCTCAATGTCGAGGCGCGGCGTATCCGGCAGATCGAGGGAGATGCTCACGGACGACCCGAACCCGTCCTGCGGGCGCTCCGGGATCTCGGTGATCGGAATCGTAGAGATCTCCTCCTGCACCTCATGAGGCGCATCAAGCAGAATCGGCACAAACACAACCGCGAACGACGCGAGCACGATCGCACCGACCAAGCGTTGCTTGAGACGCTCCTCCATCGGTCAAGTTTCCGGGCAGATCCGCGAAGTTGCAAGGCGAAGAGCCCGCTCGACGGTCACGAACGAACCGAAGACCACGATCTCTTCGCCTTCGTTCCGGTTTCCGAGCGCCGCCTCGAATGCCGCTTCCACCGAATCGAACACCAAGCTCGTCACCGTGGGTGGGAGCTCTCCGGCGAGCTCCCGTGCGTCGCGTCCGCGGGACCCCGGCAGCGAGGCGAAATGCCACACGTCGATTTCCGGTACGAGCACGCGAAGCATGGCGCCGGCATCCTTGTCGCCGAGGATCCCGCACACCGCCCGGCGCATGGGCCGAGGTCGGAATGACGCAAGATACGCTGCCAGCGCTTCCGCGCCGAGGGGGTTGTGAGCGACATCGACAAGAACCCGCGCCGGCGTGTCGAGCCATTGCAGCCTTCCAGGGATCCGTGCGCTCGCGATTCCGCTGCGTATCGCACCGTCGCTCACGCCAACGCGCGGCGACAGCGCATCGAGTGCAGCGAGACAGGCCGCAGCGTTGTCGAGCTGATGGAGTCCGGGCAGCCTGGGAGGCGGCAGAGCGCCGACCGCGCGGCCGGGGCCCCACCATCGCCAATGATCCGATCCGCAATCGAACCCGTAGTCGCGTGCGAGGATCCGGCACGGAGTTCCGATCGTATGCGCGCGAGCGACGACGCTCTCCGGTGGCGAGCGCTCGCCGATGACGCAAGGCACGGCCGGGCGCATGATCCCGGCTTTCTCGCGGCCCACCGACTCCCGATCGTCTCCGAGCCATGCACGGTGGTCGACGCCAATCGCGGTGATCAGCGATACGCTTGGCTCGAAGGCGTTGACCGCGTCCAGCCGGCCGCCGAGGCCCACCTCCATGACCGCGACGTCGACCCTTGCCCGCTCGATGATGTCTGCCGCGGCGAGGGTCCCGAACTCGAAAAACGTGAGCGATACGTCCCCGCGCGCCGTATCGACGCGCTCGAAAGCCTCGACGAGGGCCGCGTCGGAGACCGCCCGCGCTCCGATCCTCACCCGCTCGTTGTAGCGGGCGAGATGCGGTGAAGTGTAAGCCCCTGCACGCAGTCCGGCCGCGGTCAGCATCGCTTCGAGAAACGCCACACACGACCCCTTGCCGTTGGTGCCTGCGACCACGATACGCGGCGGCCCGGATGTATCGAGCCCCAGCGCGTCGCGGACGCGCCGGCAACGTTCCAGACCGAGATCGATCGCGCTCGGATGCAGGGTGGACTGCCATTCGAGCCACTCGCCGAGCGAGCGTCGCCGCATTGGCCTCACCGCACGCTTCGGTCTCGCGCGCCGCACCGCCCGATCAAGCGTCAGAAGCCGGGCGATCAGGGCGGCGGCTGATGGGTCAGCATCGCGAGCAGACCGGCAATGGTGTCGCGCTGCTCGCGCCGGTCGACGATCATGTCGACGGCACCGTGCTCGAGCAGGAACTCGCTGCGCTGGAAGCCCTCGGGGAGCTTCTCCCCGATCGTCTGCTCGATGACCCGTGGACCGGTGAAACAGATGAGAGCATCGGGCTCGGCGATGTTGACGTCGCCGAGCATCCCGAGACTCGCGGAGACCCCACCGGTCGTCGGATCCGTGAGCACCGAGACGTAGGGCAGCCGCTTCTCCTGGAGTCGGGCGAGCACGGCGCTGGTCTTCGCCATCTGGAACAGCGCGAACAATCCTTCCTGCATCCGCGCCCCGCCGCTGCAGGTGAACGCCACGAGGGGAATGCCCTCTGCGATTGCCGTATCGGTAGCGCGGACGAAACGCTCTCCCACTACCGATCCCATCGAGCCCGCGCGGAATCCATACTCGAAAGCGACCGCGACGAGCGCGATTCCCCGCACGCGCCCCATCATCGCGACGAGTGCGTCCTTCTCACCGGTGGCCTTCTGATCCTTCGCGATCTGATCCTGGTACTTCTTCCCGCTCTTGAACCTGAGCACATCGACCGGCTCGACGTCGGCGCCGATCTCGACCCGTGGCTCCTCGTCAAGGAACAGGTGAAGCCGCCGGCGCGCGCTCTGGCGCATGTGATGACCGCACTTGGGGCAGACGTCGGCGTTGCGCTCGAGCTCAGCCCGGTAGAGCACCGCGTTGCACTGGGAGCACTTCGTCCACAGTCCTTCGGGAACGGTCCGCCGGCTGCCGCCATCGGTGCGAATCCGCGAGGGCAGCAGCCTCCCGAACCAGCTCATGGCACCACCGCGTCCATTGCGCTGCGCAGCTCCCCGATGAAGGCGGCAAGGATGCCGGGGAGCGCGTCCGGAGATTCGGCGTTCACCTCGACCTTCGAGACCACCGCGCTCCCGACCACGACCGCATCGCTGACTCGCGCAACCCGCGCCGCGGACGCGCCGTCGCGGATCCCGAACCCCACCCCGACCGGGAGATCCGTCACGCGCCGGATGCGCGCCACTCGCTCCCCCACTTCATCGACGTCGAGATTCGCCGAGCCGGTGACGCCTTTGAGGGAGACATAGTAGACGAACCCGCTCGCCTTGCTGCAGATCAGGGCGATCCGCTCGTCAGTGCTCGTCGGCGCCACCAGAAAGATCGGATCGATCCCATTTGCGCGTACCTCGCGCACGAGTTCCTCCGCTTCCTCGGGGGGCAGATCCACGGTGATGAACCCGTCCACCCCCGCTGCCGCGGCGCGCTCCGCCGCCTGTGCGTAGCCGACCGCCTCCAGAGGATTGAGATAGCCCATCAGCACGACCGGGGTCTCCTCGTCGCGCGAGCGGAACTCGCGCACTATATCGAGCACCTTCGCGAAGCTCATGCCCGCTGCGAGCGCCCGCTCGCTGGCCCGCTGGATCACCGGTCCGTCCGCCATCGGATCGGAGAACGGGACCCCGAGCTCGATGAGGTCCGCACCCGCCTCCACCATCGCGTGCATCACCGGGACCGTTACGGCGGGGGACGGATCACCGGCGGTGACGAACGGGATGAGGGCGGTCCGCTCCCGCGCCTTGAGGGTGGCGAATCTGGCCGCTATCCGACTCACAGGTGAATCCCCTCGATTGCCGCGACGGTCTGGATGTCCTTGTCACCGCGTCCCGAGAGGCCTACCACGATGATGTCGTCGGGGCGCATCCCGGCCGCGAGCTTCACCGCATACGCCAGCGCATGGCTCGATTCGAGAGCTGGAATGATCCCCTCGGTGCGTGTGCACGCATGAAACGCTGCGAGCGCTTCATCGTCGTTCACCGTGACGTAGGTCGCGCGCCCGGTATCCTTGAGCCAGGCATGCTCCGGGCCGACGCCAGGGTAGTCGAGACCCGCGGAGATCGAATGCGCCGGCGTGATCTGCCCGTCAGGGTCCTGCATGAGGTAGGTGCGGTTGCCGTGGAGCACCCCCGGACGCCCCGCCGAGAGCGGTGCCGCGTGCTTGCCCGTCTCCACCCCGGAGCCGCCCGCCTCGACCCCGTAGAGCGCGACGTCCGCGTCGTCGAGGAACTCGTAGAACAGTCCCATCGCATTCGAGCCTCCACCGACGCACGCAACGCATGCGTCGGGCAGGCGGCCTTCCCGGTCGAGCACCTGCGCGCGCGCCTCGCGTCCGATGACGGAGTTGAAATCGCGCACCATCATCGGATACGGATGCGGCCCCGCCACCGTGCCGATGATGTAGTACGTGTCGTCGACATTGCTTACCCAATCGCGCATCGCTTCGTTGAGCGCGTCCTTGAGGGTCTTCGAGCCGGATTCCACCGACACCACCTCGGCGCCGAGGAGCTTCATGCGAAAGACGTTGGGCGCCTGGCGTTCGATGTCCTCCGCGCCCATGTAGACGACGCACTCGAGTCCGAGCCGTGCCGCGACCGTCGCGGCCGCCACGCCGTGCTGGCCGGCCCCGGTCTCCGCGATGATGCGCGTCTTGCCCATCCGCTTCGCGAGCAGCGCCTGACCCACGGTGTTGTTCACCTTGTGCGCGCCGGTATGGTTCAGATCCTCGCGCTTGAGGTACATGCGGGCGCCGCCGACCGCCAGCGACCACCGGTACGCGTAGTACAGCGGCGAGGGCCTTCCCACGTAATGTTTGAGCTCCGCATCCAACTCGGCGATGAACTCGGGGTCCTTCGCATAGCGCTCGTATGCATCGCGCAGCTCCGCCACGGGACGAACCAGCGTCTCCGCGATGAACGTTCCGCCATAGGGCCCGAAGTGGCCCCGCTCGTCGGGATAGCGCCCGACAAGCCGTTCTTCAGCCTTGACGTTCGCCAGCTTCGGCACCGGCCACCTCCTTCATGAATCGTTCCATGCTCTCGGGATCCTTCTCTCCGGGCGCGCTCTCGACCCCGCCGCTCACGTCGACTGCGAACGGCCGAACCCGGCGGATCGCGCCGGCGACGTTTTCCGGAGTCAGCCCGCCGGCGAGGACGATTGGACGAGCGACGTCATCCGGTACGACGCTCCAGTCGAAGGGCTCGCCTGTCCCGCCCCACAGCGCGTCGTGATGGGCATCGAGCAGCAACGCCCGGGCATCGATATAACGCGCCGCCGCCTCCATGATATCGGACCGGGTGCGCACGCGTACCGCCTTCACGTACGGCTTTCCCGCCCCGGAGCACAGCTCCGGAGGCTCCTCGCCGTGGAACTGCAGCAGGTCCACCGGCAGCTCGTCGACCACGGCTTCGATCTCGCGCGGCGCAGGGTTCACGAACACCCCGACGATCGAGACCAGCGGCGGCAGTGCCTCGCATACCGCACGCGCCTGCGCGCGGGTGACGAACCGCGGGCTCGGCTCGTAGAACATCAGACCGATCGCGTCAGCTCCTACCCTCGCCGCCGCGCGCGCATGCTCCGGGCGAGTGATCCCGCAGATCTTCACTCGAGTACGTCTCATCGAATGGGTCTCGAAGTCATGCGGCAGATAAACCGTGCTTGTGCCGGTATCGGTCCGAGCCGAAGCCACCCCCCTCTCGTTGCTCTCGGCGCGACTCGGCAGACGGACGCCATATGCCCGTCGTCCAATGCAAGTCCATTGTTACGAGCGACGCTACCAGAGTGCATCCGACAAGGGTACCGCCGGAATACCGGCTGCTTCGGGGTAGTCGACGCCGACCAGATAGAGCCCGCCCGGCGCTGCCGTTACGCCTCCCGCCCGCCGATCCTGCGCCGCGAGGACCGATGCGACCCAACCGGGGCCGTGTTCTCCCGCCCCGACTGCCACGAGCGTGCCCGCGATGATTCGCACCATGTGTTGCAGAAAGGCGTTTGCGTGGACATCGATGACGATCTTCTCCCCGGTCCGGGTGACTTCGATCCGGTGCACACGGCGCACCGGATGCCTTGCTTGACACCCCGCGGCGCGAAACGACGAGAAATCGTGCTCGCCGGCGAGATACCGGGCGCCAAGGTGCATGAGCCGGGCATCGAGGCGGCGATGCTCCCATGCCGCTCTTCCGGCGAGGAGAGCGGGGCGCGTGCTCCGGTTCACGATGACGTAACGGTAGCGGCGGCGCAGCGCCAGGAATCGGGCGTGAAATTCATCATCGACGAACCGGGCCCACAGCACCGCCACGTCCGGGGAGAGATACGTGTTGGTCCCGCGCACCCAGGCCTGGGCCGGGCGGGATGCGCCGGTGTCGAAGTGCACGACCTGACCCATGGCGTGAACCCCGGCGTCGGTGCGTCCGGCGCACACCACTCGTACCGGCGACGCCGCAATCCGTGCCAGCGCCTCCTCGACCTCGCCCTGGACCGTGCGTCGATCGGGCTGGCGCTCGAAACCGTGAAAGCGGCTGCCGTCGTATTCGAGACCGAGCGCGATGCGCATTCCTATGCCGCGGACTCCTGGTCGGCGTCAGTTGAGTCGGTCCCCGACTCATGGACTCGAGGGAGAGGTTTGGCGGGCGATCACCGCGAATCAGGCAAGCTTCGAGAGCATTTCCCGGGCGGCGTCTCGCTGATCGGCATCGCCTTCGGCCAACACCGCCTCGAGGAATCCACGAGCGCTTTCGGTGTCGCCCATTTCCATGTACACCTGGGCAAGATCGATCTTCGTCTGCGCCTCGTCTTCGCCGAAATCGTCGAGTGAGACCGCCTCGGTCCCACCATCATCCGTGGAGTCGTCGAGCAGCATGTGCGGTCTGGACCTCGACTCGCCGGAGTCGTCGTCCGGGGACGCAAACGGCGCATCCCTCCGGCCGCCGTCGGGGATACCGGAGTCGAGGCCGAGGGGGTCTGCGACATCGGCGGTCGGCACGGACTCAGGGGCTTCAGATTCAGCCGCCGGGGCATCGTGGTGGCTGAAGAGATAGTCGAGGTCGCCGGACGCCTTATCGACGGTTCCGGTGGAATCCGCTTCCCGGTCCGCGGCGAGATCGGCGAGATCGGCGAGATCGAAGTCGTCACTTGGCTCATCGTCCAGCGTGGTCGAATCCAAATCGTCGCGGATCAGAGCATCGATGTCGAAGGTCATGTCGGCCGTGTCATCGTCTACCTCGGCCTCCGCGAGGAGAACGGGTTCAGTCTCAGGATCGTCCTTCCACAGCTTCGCAACCTGCTCCTCTGTCAGGCTGTCCAGCTCGGTATTCAGAGCGTCGTTCCTCACTGTCTCGAGCACCACGCCGCCCTCGGAACCGGCGGCCGGCGCAGAACGCGCATGACGGTCCGGCGGAGCCGCCGTTTCGTCCGCGAGCTCGGCCGCTACCGCCTCGAGCTCGAGGAGAATATTGTCTTCACCAGCGGGGGAAGCACCGGCGACTTCGGGGGCGACTTCGGGGGCCACTTCGGGGGCGCCATCCTCGCCGGTCGAGGCACTGCGGCGACGGAGCAAGGCCACGACGCCAAGCAGTATCAGGAGCAGTCCGGCGCCGCCGACCAGGAATACAGGGTTGACCGGCAAGGCGTCGAGAGCGAACAGTACGGACTTCGGCTCCGCTGGTACCGCAGCGGGGGCCGACGCCACTTCCGCCGGCGTCAGGACCGGCTTCGGTTCCGCCTCCATCGGCGCAGGGGCCGCCTCCGCCTCTGACTCCATCGGCGCCGGAGCAGCCTCCGCCTCTGACTCCGTCGGCGCCGGGGCCGCCTCCGCCGGGACCGGCTTCGGCTCCGTCTCGGTCATTGCCCGCAGCTCCGTCTGCAACGCCGCGATCTCTTCGTTCTTGAGGTCGACGAGCCGGCTCAACTCCCTGATGTGGTCCTCGGCTTCGGCGAGGCGTAATTTGAGCTCATTGCTCTCACGACGCCCAGCATCCGATTCCTCCATTGCCAGAGCGAGCTTGTTGCGCAGCGCCTGGGTATCGCCGTCTTCCATCCGCCCCGCGAGATTCATGGACGTCTCGGGCGATACGACCTCGAGACGGCCGCTCGGCTCCGGTTCGGTGTCGCTCGGCGGAACCGGGGTGGAGGGGGAAGGCGCTGCGCGCCGGTCTTCACGATATTGCTTCCACGCCGAGTGTTGGCGCCGCACCTCGGCGATCGCCGCCGACAGGTCGTCCGGTCCGAACTCGCCTCGGGTCGGGATGCTCAAGGTCGCGCCTGCGCTCAGCGCGTTGACGTTCCCGATGACGAACGCTTCGGGATTCGCCTCGAGAAGCGCCAGCATCATGCGTTGGACGCTGACGGAATCTTCGGGCCGGAAACGGACCGCGATCGACCAGAGCGTATCGGACGCTCGGACGGGCCCGTAGGTGGCGCTGCTCGAGGCAAGCGCCGGCGAGGTCGGTGGGGAGACGGTGGCGTCTGTCTCGGGCTCACGCTGCACCTCCAGCGCCGTCCTGATGCCCGTCGATGTACCGGTTGCGCCACCTGCCGCCGGTGTGAGACGCAGCTTGTATCCTCGTACAGTGCGCCCGCGCGGCCAATCGACATCGACGAGGAACGTCAGGGACGGCTCGACGAGCGGTTCGACCGTCCACACGTGAATGTAGCTGCGTCCATCGCTCTGCTCGACGACGGTGAATTCGAGCAGACTGAGGTCTTGCAGACGCGCCACCCCAGCGAGCTCGAACTGGGCCGGCGAGCCGAGTGCAACCTTCAATCCTTCGATGTCACCGCTCTGGATGTCATGCAGATCGATCCGTGCATCCAGCGGCTCATACAGTGCGGATCGGGCCTTGATCGCGCCCAGTTCGAGCGCGGGCACAAGCCCCGGAGCGAACATCGACAGGCATACCACGCACGCGACGAGTCTATGCATCATGGGTCATTCCTCGCATCACCGCCCCATCACCCGCGCTATCGACGCACAACTGCCATCCAACCCGCATTTCTCAACGGCTCCCGCGCGCTTCGCACGGACGGGTAGCGGATCCGGTCGGAAATTCCGTGCCTGTGATTCAATCTGTTCTCTTGATTCAAAGATAGTCCTTCGCCAGCATCTCGGCGATCTGGACACTATTGAGCGCCGCTCCCTTGCGCACGTTGTCGGAAACGACCCACATGTCGAGTCCCCGCGGGCAGGAGATGTCCTCGCGAATTCGGCCCACGAACACGGCATCCGCTCCCGCCGACTCGGTGACCGCCGTCGGATAGCCACCGTCAACCCGCTCGTCCATCACGACCACGCCGGGCGCCGCGGTGAGGATCTCGCGTGCCTCGTCCGCGCTCAGCTTCTCGCGGGTCTCGATGTGGATCGCCTCGGAGTGGCCGTAGAACACCGGGATCCTCACCGTCGTCGGATTCACCCGGATGGAGTCGTCCTCCATGATCTTGCGCGTCTCCCACACCAACTTCATCTCTTCCTTCGTATAGCCGTTGTCCATGAAGACATCGATGTGGGGCAGCGCATTGAATGCGATCTGCTTGGGATAGACCGTGGCCTCGGCCGGCTTTCCGTTGAGCAGGGCCGCGGTCTGGGCCGCGAGCTCTTCGATCGCTTCCTTCCCGGTGCCGGAGACCGACTGGTAGGTTGCGACGTTGATACGCTCGATGCCGGCCGCCGCATGGATCGGTTGCAGGGCGACGACCATCTGAATGGTGGAGCAGTTCGGGTTCGCGATGATGTTGCGGTTGGTGTACGTCTCGATCGCGTGCGGATTGACCTCGGGAACGACGAGTGGAACGTCGCTCTCGTAACGGAACTGCGAGCTGTTGTCGACGACGACGCAGCCGGCTTCCCCGGCCCGCGGCGCGTAGTGGGCCGAGACCGACGCGCCGGCGGAGAACAGCCCGATCTGCGCCTGCGAGAAGTCGAAATCCTCGAGATCTCCCACCGTATGCTGCGTTCCCTTGAACTGAATGCACGAGCCGGCCGACCGGCGGCTCGCGAGCGGATAGAGGTTCCTGACGGGAAAATCGCGCTCTTCGAGGATCGAGAGCATCGCCTCACCGACCACACCGGTCGCCCCGACCACCGCGACATCGAACATGTTGCTCATCGTTCGCTCCGACTCCTGATTCGTTCACCTGGCCTGCACATGCCACTGATTCACGAAGCGAGGCGCGGCTGAGCCGAAGCTCGCCACGGCCATGCCCATACCGGGTGCGGCCGCTAAAGCGCCGCGACCACCGCGTCGCCCATCTCCGTGGTGCCCACCACCGTCGTGCCCGGCGACTCGATGTCCGGGGTGCGCAGCCCATCGTCGAGCACGCGGCCGACTGCCGTCTCGATCCGATCCGCGAGCGCCGGCGCGTCGAGCGAGTAGCGCAGCATCATCGCAACCGAGAGGATGGTCGCAAGAGGATTCGCAACGCCCTTGCCGGAGATATCCGGCGCAGCCCCGTGAATCGGCTCGTAGAGCCCCTTCCCCGAGGCGTCGAGCGACGCCGACGGCAGCATCCCGATCGACCCCGTCAGCATCGACGCGAGGTCCGACAGGATGTCGCCGAACATGTTGCTCGTCACGATGACGTCGAACTGCTTCGGGGCGCGAACGAGCTGCATCGCCGCGTTGTCCACGTACATGTGGCTCAACTCGACGTCGCTGTACGCGGCCGCGACCTTTGTCGCGACCTCGCGCCACAGCTCGCTCACCTCGAGCACGTTGGCCTTGTCGACCGAGCACACCCGGCCGGCGCGCCGCCGCGCGGCGTCGAATGCGACCCGGCACACCCGCTCTATCTCGTCCTCGGCATACACGAGGGTGTTGAAGCCCTCGCGCCGCCCGTCGTCGCGTTCGCGGATCCCGCGCGGCCGGCCGAAATAGATCCCGCCGGTCAGCTCGCGGATGATCAGCATGTCGAGCCCGCGGACCACCTCGGGCTTCAGGGTCGATGCACCGGCGAGCTGCGGGTAGGCGATGGCCGGGCGGAGGTTCGCGAAGACGCCGAGCTCGGATCGGAGCGCGAGCAGTCCACGCTCAGGCCGGATGTCGCGCTCGAGCCCGTCCCACCGCGGTCCTCCTACCGCTCCGAGCAGGATGGCGTCGCAGGCCCGGGCGCGTTCGAGCGTCTCCCCGGGCAGCGGCACTCCATGGGCGTCGATGGCCTCTCCGCCGATCGGCGCATGCTCGATCTCGAACTTCGGATCGGCCTCTCCTCGCAGGGCTTCGAGGATCTTCAGCGCCTCGGCGACGATCTCCGGGCCGATACCGTCGCCGGGAAGCACCAGAATCTTTCCGCTCATGTCGCGTCCTTGGCAGGGAATGCGGAGAAGGGACAAGGATGAGGTACGGGAGCCGAGGGCGAACGAAACCTGGCGCCAGCGCACTTTTCCCGAATAGCGGCCTAGAATAGCCAAATTCGCGAACGTGCGCATACGTTCGCGCTGCCACGTGGGACCGTTTCCGTGTCCGATCGTCACCGCCGCCCCGATTTCGACTACACCGCGCTGACCGACTCGGTGCGGCGCCGGGGGATGGAGCTCGGCTTTCAGCAGGTCGCGATCACCGGCGGCGATCTCGGCCCCGACGAAGCGGCGCTGCTCGCATGGCTCGACGCAGGCTACCACGGCGAGCTCGGATACATGGCCCGCCACGGGGTGCGACGCGCCCGGCCCGCGGAGCTGGTGCCGGGTACCATTCGAATCATCAGCGTGCGCATGGACTACCGCCGCGGCGGAGCCGACCCCGATGCCATCCTCCGTACTCCGGAGCTCGGCTATGTCTCCCGGTACGCGCTCGGGCGCGATTATCACAAGGTCATTCGCCGCCGCCTCCAGCGACTTGCCGATCATATCGAATCCGAGGTCGGCGCCTTCGGCTACCGTGCCTTCGCCGACAGCGCCCCGGTCATGGAGAAGCCGCTCGCACGCAACGCCGGGCTCGGATGGATCGGCAAGCACACCAACCTTATCAACAAGGCGGCCGGCTCCTGGTTCTTCCTCGGCGAGCTCTACACTGACCTGCCTCTCGATGTGGACGCCCCGGCGACGGACCACTGCGGAACCTGCCGCGCCTGCATCGACGCATGTCCGACCGGGGCGATCGTCGCCCCCTACCGGCTCGATGCGCGCCTTTGCATCTCGTACCTCACCATCGAGCTGCACGGTCCGATCCCCGTCGCTCTCCGCCCGCTGATCGGCAACCGCATCTTCGGATGCGACGACTGCCAGCTCGTATGCCCGTGGAACCGCTTCGCCCGCACCAGCCCCGAGACCGACTTCGATCCGCGCCACGGACTCGACGCCGCCGCCCTCGTCGATCTGTTCGCCTGGCCGCGCGAGGACTACGAGGCGCGAACCGAGGGCATGGCGCTGCGCCGGCTCGGCTACGAACGGTGGCTGCGCAACATCGCAGTGGCGCTCGGCAATGCACCGGCCTCGCCGGCCGTCGCCGCCGCGCTCGCGAGCCGGCGCGACGACCAGTCGGAGCTCGTGCGCGAACATGTTGCATGGGCGCTGTCGCGGCACCGGGAAGCGGCGCCGGATCGGGCCTCGCCCGTGTGAAGCCATTTGCGCGTCCGGTCCGTATCGCCGATAACCGTTCCCGGCCATGCCGGCCGGGCCGCCCGACCATGAATCCCGGCAGGGTCACCAAGCGTTTCGGCGCGGGACCGAAACACGGATAATCGTGCGGCCCGACACCCGGCGCTCCCATCCGGCGCATCTTTCGAGGAGGAACGGTCATGGACGACATCAAGGCGGCAATCGAAGCCGCGTTCGAGCGGCGCGGAGACATCTCACCCCAGCATGCCGAGCCCGGCGCGAGGGAAGCCGTCACCGAAGCGATCGCCTTGCTCGATGCGGGAGAGGCCAGGGTCGCCGAGCCCACCGTCGACGGCTGGGTGGTCAACGAATGGTTGAAGAAGGCCGTGCTCCTCTCCTTCCGGCTCGACGACAGTTGCGTCATGGAAGGCGGATTCACCCGCTACTTCGACAAGGTCCCGACCAAGTACGCAACGATGGACGACGGCGGCTTCCGCGAGCGCGGTGTCCGCGTCGTGCCGCCGGCCGTCGTGCGGCGTGGGGCCTACATCGCCCCCGGGGTCGTGCTCATGCCGAGCTACGTGAACCTCGGCGCATATGTCGACAGCGGCACGATGGTCGACACATGGGCGACGGTCGGTAGCTGCGCCCAGATCGGAAGGAACGTCCATCTGTCGGGGGGCGCCGGCATCGGCGGCGTGCTGGAGCCGTTGCAGGCAAGCCCGACGATCATCGAGGACGATTGCTTCATCGGGGCGCGCTCCGAGATCGTCGAAGGCGTAGTGGTCGAGCGGGGCTCGGTGGTCTCGATGGGGGTCTATATCGGCCAGAGCACGCGAATCTACGATCGCGAGTCCGGCGAAGTGTCGTTCGGGCGGGTCCCTGCCGGTTCGGTCGTCGTCTCCGGCAACCTTCCCTCCGCCGACGGCAGGTACAGCCTGTACTGCGCAGTGATCGTGAAACGCGTCGATGAGCGCACGCGCTCGAAGGTCGGTATCAACGAGTTGCTACGGACGCTGTAGAGCGTCCGGTCACGTCATCAGAGATCAGTTAGTTACAAGAAATTTTTCTCGTAAAAAACGAAGATCTGCCTGGAAAGTTCTTCGATCATCCGGCGCCCGGTGAGACAACCGGACGCCATGTGCCTTTTGCAAATCGTAAAATTCAGTCCACCATATCCTTCAGGCCCTTCAGCGGCTGAATCTTTACGACGGTGTGCGCGGGCTTCGCGGCAAACGTCGCCTCCTCGCCCGTGAAGGGATTGATGCCCTTGCGGGCCTTCCTCGCCGGCTTGCGCATGGTTTTGATCTTCAACAAGCCCGGAAGCGTAAACGTGCCCGGCCCCCGCTTCTTGACGTGGCGCAGGATCTGTCCGCTCAACGACTCCATGACATCGGTGACCTGTTTCCTCGTCAGACTGGTCTCCTCCGCGATCGCGGACAACAACTGGGCCTTCGTCATCGGCTGCTTCATCGCCGTCACTTTAGCCATGTGTTGGCTCTCCCTCGATTGAGTTTCAGTTGGCGGATGTCTCGCATTTGACCGCCCGTTCACGCTCAATGCAAAGCTTCTGCTCGCGTCCTTGCCGTTCTACTCCCAACCAGCCGAATACCCGCCATGTCGCTCGGGCTTCGTGGAAACGGTGGGGATTTCGTGTCATTCGTGCCGCACAATGCAGAATCAATCATAACCATCGCGCCTATCGAATACCACTACCATCCGGCTCTATACGTGGTGGCGCGTACCGGGGCTTTGCGGTCCCGCCGGCATTTCGGCACCCGCCGGATCGGATGTCCATGCGACACGTGCCGGCGCCACCAGGCGCCTCAACGCGAAAGACGCCGGTACTCGGCGATGAGCCCCGTGGTCGACGCGTCGTGCGCCCGCGTTTCATCCGGGTTCTCGAGCTCGCTCGCGAGCGCCGTCGCGAGCGCCTTGCCGAGCTCGACCCCCCACTGGTCGAAGGAGTTCACCCTCCAGATCGCGCCCTGGACGAATACCCTGTGCTCGTAGAGCGCGATGAGCGCGCCGAGGGTGAACGCGTCGAGGCGATCGAGCAGCAGGGTGTTCGACGGGCGATTGCCGTCGAACACCATGTGCGGCGCAAGCGACTCGATGCGCCGGGCCGGGACCCCGGCCACTTCGAGCTCGGTCCGGACCTCGCCCGCGGGTCTGCCCCGCATCAATGCCTCGGTCTGCGCGAAACAGTTGCCGACGAGCAGCCGGTGCTGATCCGCGAGGGTGTGATCGCAGCGCGCGGCGACGATGAAATCCGCGGGCACGAGCCGTGTCCCCTGATGCAGCAACTGGAAGAACGCGTGCTGTCCATTCGTGCCCGGCTCGCCCCACACGATAGGCCCGGTCGCGTAGTCGACGGCCACCGAATCGAGAGTCACGCGCTTTCCGTTGCTCTCCATGTCGAGCTGCTGCAGGTGGGCGGCGAATCGGTCGAGCCGCTGGTCGTACGCGAGCACCGCGTGGGTCTCGGTTCCGAAGAAATTCACGTACCACACCCCAAGCAGGGCGAGCGTCACCGGCATGTTCCGATCGAGCGGCGCGTCACGGAAGTGAAGATCCATCGCGTGCGCGCCGGCGAGCAGCTCACGGAACCGCGCCATCCCTGCCGCAATCGCGATCGGCAGCCCGATCGCAGACCACAGCGAGTAACGACCACCGACCCAGTCCTGGAACTCGAATATGCTGTCGGGAGCGATCCCGAACTCGACGACCGCCGCGCGATTCGTCGACGCTGCTACGAAGTGCCGCGCCACCGCGGCGGCGTCGCCCAAGGCGTCGACGAGCCATCGCCGCGCCGCGCGAGCATTCGTCATCGTCTCGACCGTGGTGAAGGTCTTCGATGCCACCGCGAACAGTGTGCGAGCGGGGTCGACCCCCGTGAGGGTCGAGGACAGATGCATGCCGTCGATGTTGGAGACGAAATGCGTTCTCGGTCCGCCGGTGTGCGGCGCGAGCGCGCGGCACACCATCCGCGGACCTAGATCCGAGCCGCCGATGCCGATGTTGACTACGTCGGTGATCCTCTCTCCGGTGTAGCCGCGCCACCTTCCGGAACGCACCGCCTCCGAGAAGCGCTCCATCGCATCGAGCTCCCGCTCGACGCCGGTGCGCATCGCATCGCCGACCTCGCAGACCGGCGACTCTCGCGAATCACGCAGCAACGCATGCAGCACCGCGCGATCCTCGGTCGCGTTGATGTGCGCGCCCGAGAACATGGCGCCCGCGCGCTCCATCACCCCGGACTCGTGCGCGAGCGTGCGGAGCAGGCGCATGGTCTCGTCCGTCACCCGGTTCTTCGAGTAGTCGAGCAGGATCCCGCACGCGCGCAGCGAGTAGCGCTCGAACCGACCCGGATCGTTCTCGAAGAGATCGCGCATGTGCGCCGACTCGATGAGCGGGTAGTGCGCAGCGAGCGCGCGCCATGCGCCAGTGTCGGTGAGATTCGTCATCGGTGCCCCGAAAGCCCGTCGCGCGCCGATCCCGTGCGGCGGCACCGGCGATGATAGCCCTCGTCAAGCGTTCATGATCCGTTTCCCAACCCTGGCCGCGTCCTCCCGTTCCGGCGGCGCCCCGCGCGCGCGTACCATCGAGGGTCCAACCGATCATTTCACGGCACGGAATATCGAGGACCACCACATGTCCGACACCCCACTCCTTCTCGCCATCGACCAGGGCACGACCAGCTCGCGTGCGATCGTGTTCGACGCCCGCGGCGCGATCCGGACCGCCGCCCAGCGCGAATTCACGCAGTACTACCCGGCCGGCGGCTGGGTCGAGCACGACCCGGAGGAGATCTGGTCGGCGACCCTGGCAGTCACTCGCGAAGCGCTCGCCGCGGCAGGCGGCGCGGTCGCCGCGATCGGCATCACCAACCAGCGCGAGACGACGGTGGTCTGGGACCGCGCGAGCGGCGCACCGATCCACCGCGCCATCGTATGGCAGGACCGCCGCACCGCGGCGCACTGCCGCACGCTGCGCGACGCCGGACACGAGCCGGCGGTGAGCGGGAAGACCGGGCTGGTGCTCGATCCGTATTTCTCCGCCACCAAGCTCGCATGGATCCTCGACCACGTCGACGGCGCACGCGAGCGCGCGGCGGCGGGCGAGCTTGCGTTCGGCACCATCGACACCTTCCTGATCTGGCGCCTGACCGGCGGAGCGGTGCACGCCACTGACGCTACCAACGCATCGCGCACCCTGCTCTTCGATATCCACACCCAGGAGTGGGACGACACCCTGTTGCAGCTCTTCGACGTGCCGCGCAGCGTGCTCCCCGACGTGCGCGACAGCGCCGCCGATTTCGGTACGACACCGGTGGACGTCCTTGGGCATGCCATCCCCATCGCCGGGGTCGCCGGCGACCAGCAGGCCGCGACGGTCGGGCAGGCATGCTTCGAACCCGGCATGGTGAAGAGCACCTACGGCACCGGCTGCTTCGCAGTCATGAACACCGGCGCGGAGGCGGTCCAATCGAGGCACCGGCTGCTGACCACCGTGGCCTGGCGCCTCGGGGGCGTGCCGACCTTCGCCCTGGAGGGCTCGATCTTCGTCGCCGGCGCCGCCGTGCAATGGCTTCGCGACGAGCTGCGTGTCATCGGAGCCGCGCCGGAGACCGAGGCCCTCGCGGCCGGCATTCCCGATTCCGGCGGCGTCTATCTCGTTCCCGCGTTCACCGGCCTCGGTGCGCCGCATTGGGACCCGGACGCGCGCGGCGCAATCTATGGCCTCACCCGCGACACCGGGCCCGCGCATCTCGCGCGCGCCGCGCTCGAGTCCGTCTGCCTCCAGACTCGTGACCTCATGACTGCGATGGAGGCCGATCGCGGAGCGGCGATCGATCGTCTCCGGGTCGACGGTGGCATGGTCGAAAATGCCTGGCTTATGCAGGCCCTTGCGGACATCGTCGACGTCGCGGTCGAGCGCCCGCGAGTCATCGAAACCACGGCGCTCGGCGCCGCCTACCTCGCGGGCCTTCAGACCGGGGTCTTCCGGTCCCTCGACGACATCGGGGAGCGATGGGCCCGCGATGCGGAGTTCACGCCGCGAATGCCGGGTCGGGAACGCGAACGGCTCGTGCGGGGCTGGGAGAGCGCGGTGGCGCGCACCCTGGAGCATCGCGGTTGAATCCGCCGCGGCGACCGAACCGCGCCGTGACGCATGGCCGCGGCCCGGCCTCGCGGCGGCGCCCCGGATCCGCCTACTGCGCGACCGACTTCGGCGTGGGCACGAGGCGTGTCACCCGTATCGCCGAGCGGTCCATCAGCTCGGTGACCCGCGGCGCGACGTCGTTCTTCCAGTAGTCGCTCTCGTACACTTGCTTGTACAGACGCTCGCGCTCGGCCTCGGAGTCGAAGCGCCGCATCCAGACGTAGGCGGTGCCGTCCTCCTCACCCCGCCAGCTCCCGGTGATCACCATGCCCCGGGAGACCTGGAACGGGATGATGTCCTTCTCCATGAACTCCACCCACTCGTCCATACGGCCCGGGTGGATCTTGTACTGACGCAGCTCGTAGAACATCGAGTCTCTCCTTGTTCGAAGTGTGGATTCAATGCCTGGAATCAAAGTCTGGCGCGCAGCCGCTCGAGACCCGCCTCGATCGTCTCGATCGAACGGCAGAACGCGAACCGGAGGTAGCGATCCC
>JAKZYK010000480.1:0-2691 GCA_047514485.1 Gammaproteobacteria bacterium | reverse complement strand
GCCCGCATCGACCGCGGCCTTCGGATCGCACTGTGAATCGCCCGACACCAGTTGATAGGTGTCGCCGCCGAGCAGTGCGCCCTGCTCGTTCACATGGCTCGCGGCGAGGTTGCGCGCCGCCACGATCGCCACGACCAGCTCCGCGATCGGTCCGGTGATGGCGCCCGCGGAGCCGACCTTGACGTCGGCCGCCATGGCGTTCGTGCCGTGCAAGGACACCGCAGCGCCCAGTAAGGCAATCAGGATTCTCTTCATGGTAGATGCTCCCTGTTGGAAGACGACGCAGTGGAAGACGCTGGTGTCGTTTGAAATCGGCGTTCGCGGAAGATTCCTTCCGGATACCTCTGCAATATGAATTGCAGCGCGAGCCCGACGAGAAAGATCCTCAGGTACGCCGCCTTGATCGCCCACTCCGAAGGCAGTCGGGTCGTCAGTATTTCGGTGGCCGACCAGACCGCCCAGACCAGGACCGCGCCGAGGATCGCGCCTCGATTGTTCCCGCTTCCTCCAATGACAAGCATAACCCATACCAGGAACGTAGCCGATACCGGCTCGGCCGCATTTGGCTCGATGAATTTTATGTGGTGCGCCATCAACGCGCCGCCGAGCCCCATGAGGGCGGCGCCGAAGACGAAGGCTTCGACGCGAAGCTTCTCCACGTCCTTCCCGGCGGCACGCGCTGCGTCCTCGTTCTCGCGGATGGCGGCCATCACCCGGCCCCACGGGGAGCGGCGAGCCCGTTCGAGCAGGGCATAGAGCACCAGCACGATCGCGAACACGAGCAGCAGCATCCCGATCTGGTTCCATGGCTCCGGCATGTGCTCGAACGGCTTGGGGATCTTGGAGATTCCGCGGGCCCCGTTGGTCGCCCAAATCTCGTTCTTGAGAACGAGCCGCAGAATCTCCGCGATTCCGAGCGTCGCAATCGCGAGATAGTCGCTGCGAAGCCGAATGCAGATTCGCCCGATCCCCCACGCGACAATCGCGCTTGCGATCATCGCGGCGCAGATCCCAACCGGGATGTTCAGCCCGAATCCGCCGATATGGCGGGTCGAGGCGACCGACGTCAGGATGGCGCTGACGTAGGCTCCAATCGCGAAGAACCCGGCCACCCCCGCATTGAACAATCCGGTGAAGCCCCACTGGATGTTGAGGCCGAGAGCGAGCACCGCGTAGATCCCGCCCATCGTGAGCAGGAACACGGTGTAGAGAAAGATGCCGTAGAGCTGATCCATCAGAGCCGTATCGCCTCGAAGTGCTCGCGGCGCATCTTCAGAACACCCGTCCGCGGAACAGCCCGCTCGGCCGCCAGATGAGGATCGCGACCATGATCGCGAACGCCACACCCGCCTTGTACCCCGGCTGGAGCAGCGGCTCGGTGCCGATCCACGGATAGGTCGAGAGCTCCTCGATCATTCCGATCACCAATCCGCCCGCCATCGCGCCGTAGGGCCGACCGATGCCGCCGAGCAGCGCTGAGGCGAAGATCGGCAGCAACAATTTGAAGCCCATCTGCGTCTCCACGTGGGTGTCGTAAGCGAGGAACACCCCCGCCGCGGCAGCGAGGCCCGCGCCCACGATCCAGGTGGTGCGGATGACGCGCTCGGTGTCGATGCCGGTGAGGCGGGCGAGATCCGGCGAATCGGCCACCGCCCGCATCGCCTTGCCGGCCCGGGTGCGGCTCAGCAGCAGGTGCACCGCCAGCATCAGCAGCAAGGCGGCACAGACGATGACGAGGTGCTTGGGAAAGATCCGAAAGGTGTCGAGCAGTATCCACGGAAGGTCGATGCCCTTGCTGAACGACTGGAGCCTGGCGCCCCAGACGATCTGCACGAAGGAGCGCACCATCAGCATCAGCCCGAACGAGGCAATGACGAGGATGATGGTCGGGCCGTGGCGAAGCGGGCGGTAGAACAGCCGGTCCATCCCGAGCACGGCAAGGGCGGTCAGCGCCATCGCAATGGGAAGGAACAGCAGCGGATGCAGGCCGGTGAGCGCGGTCGGAGTGAGGGTGAAGTAGGCTCCCAGGGTCATCGTCTCTCCGTGCGCGAAGTTCGCGAAGCGCAGGATTCCGAACGTGAGGGTCACCCCGATTGCCCCGAGCGCATAGATGCTTCCCAGCACCAGACCCGGAATCAGGTAGAAGTTGACGAATTCGATCACGGCCGGTCGGTTCCCGGATCCCGAGCCGAGGCGCCGGTGGCCGGATCCATGCTCGCGCGACCGCCGCATCCATCCGCGCCCGGACCGTTGGCCGGCTCTCGCCCTTGCGCGTCGGCATCCCGGCGGCCCCCACCCTCATGTGGGCCGGTTCTGCGAACGGGAGTGTCCGCGTCAGACCCCGCGTCCGACTCGATGCCGCCGTATCCGCCGCCCTCGCCCGCGCCGGCATCGTCGATCGGCGAATCGGTCTCCGAATCACGACTGCCGCCGAGGAACATCGCGCCCACGTCGGGGTCGGCGAGGAGACCGGGACCGGTGCCTTCCATCCGGTTCCTGCCGTCGACCAGCACGTAGCCCCGATCGGCGATGCCGAGCGCCTGGCGCGCATTCTGCTCCACCATGAGAATCGGGGTGCCGCGCGCGTTGATCTCGCGCACCACCCGGAAGATGTCACCGCGAAAGCGCGGCGAGAGACCCGCGGTCGGCTCGTCGAGCAGCAGGATCACCGGCTCGACCATGAGGGCCTTC
>JAKZYK010000479.1:0-2756 GCA_047514485.1 Gammaproteobacteria bacterium | reverse complement strand
GACGATCGAGCGGGAGTTCTTCGACACCGCCGGTTGCGACGCAGCGCCGGTCACGGACCTCGATGCGTTCTTTGCCGATCTGGCCGTCCGTGGCTTCGTGCTCGGCGTCGCGACCATGGATGGCGAGGCGGCGGCGCGCGCCGTGCTCGAACGCCTCGGAGCGAGCCGGCATCTCGCCTTTGTGTGCGGCGGAGACAGCGGGTGGGGCACGATGTACTGAACAACCATCCCCCACACCCCAAGGCAGGGTGAGATTCGTCCCGCATCTCCCGATATGTACACACCAACGTATTTACAATCACCTGGGGGCGGTCTATGTTTCGTGTCGAATCGTGCCCGAGAGTTCCAGGATATTCGCCATGAAGCAGCCATCTCCCAGTGTCACGACAACACGCCTGTTCCGCAACGGCAACAGTCAGGCTGTCCGGATCCCGAAGGCACTTGCGTTCGACAGCGTTGACATCGAGGTCGAGATCGAACGTCGGGGCGACGAGCTCATTGTGCGTCCGGCGAAGCAAAAGCTCACCGGTCTTGGCGCCGCATTCCGCAAGATCGGGCCTCACTTCCAAGGTTTCCGCCGCGACCAACCACTCCAGGATCAGCGCGACTGGACTCCCGATCGCGCTCGAACCGGTGAGCGACGCAGGCGAGAGACCTCATGAATTACATGCTCGACACCAACATCTGCATCTACGCCATTCTCGGCGGCAATGAACATCTGGACCGGCGCCTGGACGCGTGCGAAACCGGCGATCTCGTCATATCGGCCGTCACCCTCGGCGAGCTCGAGGTCGGGTTTGCGAGAAGCGGCGACGCCGGATCGGCGCGAAGGGACGCCGCTGCCGTTCTTGCCGCAGTCACCGTGATGCCGCTCGATGAAGCGGCCGCCAGAGCATTTGGACCCATCCAGGCGACGGCGCGCCCCCGGCGCGGCGCCTACGACCTCCAGATAGCAGCCCACGCGATCTCGTTGGGCGTTGCTCTGGTGACGAACAACGAGAAGGATTTCAATGGTATCCCGGATGTCGTGGTCGAGAATTGGACATTGCCGCCGCTCACCCTCCCATGAAACGGAAGGTCGGTGCGTCGGCACTGCATCTTCGTGTGCCAATTACGCCCCATCTACTTTTTGCGCCCGTGCGACCGGCTGTTCAATGAACCGAACCGGACTCGCTCAGGGCGCCCTGGGCACGTAGGACGTGGGCAATTTCCCGGGTGCAGGGTGCTGTCGGGCCGATGTCCACGATGGTACCCGCGACCGACGCCTTCGTGACTGTCGATCCATGAGGATGCGATTGCCGGTCTCCGCGCTCACACCCGCTTGCGCGGCAGCACCAGGTGCTCGATCCAGTTCCGCACCTCCACCTGACGCACGTCGTCGTTCATG
Organism: Gammaproteobacteria bacterium; assembly: GCA_047514485.1. GTDB lineage: Bacteria > Pseudomonadota > Gammaproteobacteria > HK1 > HK1 > HK1. The sequence goes on along the minus strand of JAKZYK010000479.1, from coordinate 1,369 downwards.
ACGTCGTCGTCGATACCGAGCAGCCACGCGATGTCGCGCCGGGACGGGTCCTGGTGCAGGGTCTCGAGCTTGTTCACGTAGTCGCGCGCCGCGTCGACATCGGCGAAGAATCCCATCCCGACCAGCCGGTCCATGCGGGCATACGTCAGACGGGCAAGCTCGTGCAGGTCGTACTCGGGATGGTATTGCACCGCCCAGAACGTTCCGCGCTTGTAGGTCACGCACACCGCCTGCACGCTCGAGAAGGCATTCCCCGCAAGATTCAGCGCGCCGCTCGGGAGATGCGTGATCTCGTCCTCGTGCGAGATGAACGCATCGAAGACCCGAGGCTTCCCGATGTAGAGGGGATGGCCGCGGCCGTCGCCAGTGAGGGCGATCTTGCGCGCGATGCCCATCTCGCGGCCGCGTGGATTCGCCACGCACCGACCCCCCGCCACGACCACCGCGATCTGCGCTGCCCAGCAGCTCCCGAAGCTCGGGATCCCTGCTTCGAACGCGGCGCGGGCAAACTCGATCTGCGGCCGCACGGCCGGATCGTCATCGTCATGGACGGTCAGGCTGGAGCCGGTCCATGCGATGCCGTCGTAGGCGGTGAGGGCGGCCCCCGCGGGCAGGGCGCTGCCGGGATCCGCGGGATAGAGGATGTCGACCGATGCGTCCGGGTGGCAGCCGAGCAGCATGCGCTCGTAGAGCTGTCCCGCGGTGCTCGCGCCGCCCGCGATCAGGCTCTCCCGCCCTTCGCGGCGATATCCGTCGATGACGAGAAAACGCAGGGTTGTCATCGTGCGTTACCGGTCGCCGGCGCCGGCGAGGCGCTCCACGATCGCCGGAAGATCGGCGGCGCGCTCGCACACCGCATCGGCGGTGTTGCCGGCCCGGTCGCGGTCACGCGTGGCGGTGAACAGGATCGCCTTCATCCCGAGCGCGTGCGGGCCACGGATGTCGTTGTGCTCGCGGTCGCCGATGTGGAGCATCTCGCTCACGTCGACACCCAGTCCGGCCGCGGCCCGGTTGAACATGTCCGGGTGCGGCTTCGAGTGCCCGACCTCGTCGGAGAACGCGAACGCGCCGAAGTGGTGGAGCAGGCGATGACGTTCCAGCCATTCGCGCAGGCAGCGTCCGGGTGCGTGGATCGCGTCGGAGACGACGGCCAGCGGATAGCGGGCGGCGAGGGTCTCGATGGCATCGCCGATCCCGGGCACCGGGTCCGGCATGACGTGGAGCTCCATCTCCTCGATGCTCGCCGTCACCTCGGCCAGGACCGCGTCGGGAAGCTTCCCGCCGAGTCCGACGGTCAGCACCGAGAGCCGTTCCGCGACCGACCACGTGACATGCTGGTCGTGCCAGACCTTGGCAAAGGCCGCGTCGG
>JAKZYK010000478.1:0-7945 GCA_047514485.1 Gammaproteobacteria bacterium | reverse complement strand
GAAGGAGCACGCATCTCGGTTGGGGGAAGTCGCAGATTTCGTGCATCTTCCTGCAGTATGCGACGCTTCGGCCGTCGAGGGCTCCCTCTTGGTTCCGTCCCCCCGTGACCGCGTGGATGAACGCAAGGTGGAAGGCGTCCTTTGCGCGACACGCTTCCATCGCAACCACTTCCACGGCGCGGTTCGGCTGTCCGAGACGAAGTGTGGGCGCGTCCGGCCTGTCCACGGGGCGAACGCCGAAATAGCTGACGATGGAATCGATCAAGCGCGGGATGAGCACCTCGAAATACGCAAAGTCCGAAGGCCCTTCGCAGAAAAGGGCGTAGGCCAGGTACACGCTATACGGCTTCCGCGGGCCGACGCAGTATGTCATCGACTTCCACACGCGTCAGACCGGTTTCGGAGCCCGCGGAAACGCCTGTTCGCATCCGCGTGCGCATGGTCCGCTGCTGGCCCCGCTGGATCGTCGAGATCAGATCGGAGACCACCACTTCCTCATCCTGGAGCGCGGCCATTACCGCTGGAGAGTGCGTATTGACGAGGATCTGGAAACAAGCCGCCGGTTCGGAGCCGAAGTAGCCCGCAGCGCTTCGGAGGAACTCGATCAAGGCCGCGACCCGAGCTTCGTGTACACCGTTCTCCGGTTCTTCGAAGCACAATACGCCGCCGTGCTTCGGATCATTCAGTACCGTCAGGAGCGCGAGAAGCCTGAGCGTTCCGTCGGAGATAACGCGGGAGCTGAACGACAAAGAATCCGCCAGCTTGACGCTGAAGGAGTATTCGGATGCGTCACGCGAGCCCTGAACTTCCAGACGCGCGACGGATGGAATCAAGAATGAGAGATCCGTTCCAATCTCCGACAGCACCCCGTCAGGCCGATCCTCGCTCCTCGTTTCCGCTCTGAGTTTTGCGAGCACGGTTGCGAGGTTCGAGGCATCGGGCAGCATTTGTCGCGGTGCCAATCGATCCGTTGGGCGCCTCGACGCTTGTGGATCGACTTGCAGGAATTGTACTGACAACAGCATTTCGCGTAGCGCAAAAAGGTGGGGGAACTCGGCGGTGGTGATTGTGGACAATGCGGTGCGGGGAGCCCCAGCGGCGGAAAGCGTGACGGGGCGTCCACGTTTGCGGGCGCCGTCCTGACGAATCTCCATGGCTTTCGGCTCGCCGTTGGAATCCGAACTGGTGGTAATGAACGGCTTCAAACGTCCGTCGTACCTGACGAGACCACGGCTGTCGATACGCGAAGAGCGTTCCTGGTTCTTTGGTATTGGGGCGCAATGCTCCCGACGGATATAGACATCCTCGAACTGGTTGTCCTCGCTGATACGCGCGGCCACTTCAACTTCGTACCGAAGCCGCTGAGATCTCAGGTGGAAGGACGTTCCGAAGGCATCGATGCCGCTTGGCTTGAGAAGCACCTCGATGGCGAAGGCCATCTTTCGGCGCGTGTAGCCCGGTCTCGTGACGCGAAACAGCTCGAAGGGCTGTCCCCTCAGCTCCCGCATGGCGTCGCGTATGCCGGTTTGCGCCAGGCGCGAAACGAACTTGATCGCGTCGAACAGGTTGGATTTCCCGGACGCGTTCGGGCCAACGATTGCGGTGAAGGGGCGCAGGTCGAGACTGAATTTCTGGAAAGTCTTGAAACCGTCAATCTCGATCCGCGTAATCACGGTGCCTTACCGATGCTGCAAACGAGAGCCACGGCCGACGAAGTGGTTTCCCTGGCGGCAGCCATGTTTCCTCAATCCGCGGGTTGCAGTCATTCGTCTGACGATGAAACGCGACTCTACACTCTTGGGTTGCCGCCATAAACCTGCCCATCTGTCGGTATGTTCGGTGGCGCCCTGCTCGTTTACCGGGCGATCTCCACCTTCCTCATCCGTCGCGCGGGGTTGCGAGTGGACCGCGGCGCCTGCACCGGAGCCGTCACCCCAATCCAATTCTCCTGACCGAAGATCTGATCGCATTGGTCCGGCAATACGGCCAGTATGGCTATCGCAAGATCGCCGAACTCTTGCGCCGTGGGGGCTGGCTTGTGAACGACAAGCGGGTCGAACGGATCTGGCAGCGCGAGGGGCTGAAAGTTCCATGCTACCGCTGGAGCCAAAACCGACCATGCACTACCATTGTGACCGGACCACCTGATGGGAGTCGATCACCATCAGGATCAACCCACACGATTCCGCGCAGATCCAACATACATTTCCACGGCGAGGTACGGTGTTGGCGCCCACACTCAGAACGCAGCGCCTGATCAGCCGCACACTCCAGGCGATGGGGTTGCTCATGATGATGGCCACCGCGGGACAGTCGGCTCACGCGACCGGCGAAGGTCAGACGAAGTTCAAGCCGATTCGGACTCAGTTCATTGCGGCGTTGGGTGATCCAGGTGCGACCTCCGGAAGTGGTGCGCAATCTTGGGGACTCTGGCGCCTGGATCCGGGCCCGCGGGGAGTGTGGCTGGACAGCTATGAGCAATTGAAGGCCGCAGGTGGAGTCGCGCCGGCGCAGTGGAAATTCGACGGTACGGACTGGTGGGTGGAGGAACACGGCTTGATCATGGAGAAGCCGGACTTTCCGATCCCTCCTGGCAAGTACATCGTCACCGGTGATCGCGAGGTGACGACCGTGCTGACCGTTCACCCCATGGACAAGGACGGTGATCAGCGCTGGGAGCTCGACGGCGGCGCCACGATCCATGATGTGACGCACCTGCGATGCCGCTCCGCGCGCTACACGCCGGCGACGCTCGGTAGTCCGTGTTCGCCGGCCAAAGCGCAGAAAACTGCATTTCCAGTGGTTCCAGGGGGCGTGATGCCTCCGGTCGAGGGCTGCAACAAGCAGGACTACGCGGTTCTCTTCATCGTTGGTGTGGCTGTGGAACACTGACTGCTGGCGGCAGCGGCGAACCCGTCCGCTTCCGGGCATCATCCCTACACGATCGGGATCATCACGTTCTTCCGGAATGCGGGGCGCTCGGTGAGACGCTGATACCACGCTTCCAGGTTCGGCATCGGCGGGCGCTTCTCCACCAGGTTGAACCAGCGATGGGCCTGCGGGCCGATGGGGATATCGCCCATGGTGAGTGCATCGCCGGCCACGAAGGCGCGGTCCGCGAGATGGCGGTCGAGCACGCCCCATACGTTGCAGCCGTGATCGATGCCGGCGTTGATGGCGTCGTAGTCGCGCTCCGCCTCCGGGGTGCGCACCAGACCCCAGAACACCGGACGCATCATGGGGGCGCATACCGTCTGCTGCCAGTCCATCCAGGTGTCGGCGGTGGCCCGGATCCGCGGGTCGGTCGGATGGAGCGAGCCCTGCCCGTACTTCTCGCATAGATAACGAGTCATCGCGTTCGACTCCCAGAGAACCAAATCATCCTCGACGAGCGTCGGCACGAGCCCCATCGGATTCATCGCGAGATAGTCGGCCTCCCGGTTGCCGCCGAACTCTCCGCCGATGTCCACCTGTTCGTAGTCGAGCCCGAGCTCGTCGGCCGCCCACAGCGGCTTCATCACGTTACCGGACGTGCGGCGTCCCAGGATCTTGAGCATGGCAGGAGCTCCTTGTGAATTTCGGTTGAATTTCAGTCGAACATATCGACTTCGGCTGCGAAGCATATGGCTTTCCGGCAGTCGTTGCATGAGCCGGCATCCCGCCGCCTGCTTTGGCCGGGATTGCAACGCGCGCTCGATCGCAGGGTTCGCATCCGCGTGCGGTATAGTGTGGGCGAAGCAGGTTGCCTCTTATCGTGAAGCATGCGGCGCGCGGCCATGAACATCGATCCCGCTGATCGACCTTTCCGAATGGCGCGTCCCGATCGGCTGCTGCTCCAGGTGTTCCGGCCCGGTCGAATCCTCGCGTGCGTGGTGCGGCTCTATCAGCTCGTGGTGTCACCGCTCATGGCGCCGAGCTGCCGTCATCTGCCGACGTGCTCGGACTACGCGATCGAGGCGCTGCGCGAGCACGGGGTGCTGCGGGGCGGCTGGCTCGCGGCCCGGCGTATCGCGCGCTGCCATCCGCTCGGCACCAGCGGGTTCGACCCGGTTCCGGTGCGCGGGGACGCGCCGCGCCGGCCGGTCTCATGATCGCGGTATGTCGCGCCGGCGTTCGGCGCCGCGACCGGGCTCGGTGGGCCATCCGCCGCGGTTGCGGCCGGCATGGATCGGCTGAGGAGACTGTGCAGAGCTCGCGGTGCCGACGTTCGCAGGCGTGGACGCTGGTTGTGCAGCCGGCACAGATCGGCGACGGCGGCGCCGGGAGAGCGAGATGCTCGCGGTGCCGACGTTCGCCGGCGTGGATGCTGGTTGTGCAGCCGGCACAGATCGGTGACGGCGGCGCCGGGAGAGAGCGATGAGTGTTGATCCGAAGCTTCTCGAAATACTCGTCTGCCCGATCACGAAAGTGTCAGTGAAAATGCTCGGAAAGCAGAAGCTCGCCGTCCTCAATCGAGCGATTGCCGAGGGCGGCGTCAAGCACCTGGATGGCGCGGCGGTCGAAGACCCCCTCGACGAAGCGCTGGTGACCGGCAACGGTCGGACCGTCTACCGTGTCGACGACGGCATCCCGGTAATGCTCGAGGACCTCGCGATCCCGACCGAGCAGCTCGCCGACTGGTAATCGGGATGTCCGAGCTCAGCCCGCCCGGCGCGTGGCTACCGCCTCGGCGAGCTCCTCGAGCATCTCCACCGTCTCCTCCCAGCCGATGCAGGCATCGGTGATGCTCTGCCCGTAGGTGAGCGGCTGCCCGTCGACGACGTCCTGGCGCCCGGCGACCAGGTGACTCTCGAACATCACACCCATCACCGCCCCCTCGCCGGATGCAACCTGTCTCGCCACGTCACGGCAGACGTCGCGCTGGCGCTCGGGCCGCTTGGCGCTGTTCGCGTGGCTGAAGTCGATCATCAGCCGGGGCGGATGGCTGGCCGCCTCAAGCATCGCGGCGGCGGCGCGGACATGCTCGGACTCGTAGTTCGGCGACTTGCCGCCGCGCAGGATGATGTGTGTGTCCTCGTTGCCGGCGGTCTTGAAGACCGCGGAATGTGCATCTTTCGCGAGCGACAGGAACACATGGGGATGTTTCGCGGCGCCGACCGCGTCGACGGCGAGCTTGATGCTTCCACCCGTGCCGTTTTTGAATCCAACCGGACAGGACAGCCCCGAGGCCATCTCGCGATGCACCTGGCTCTCGGTGGTACGCGCGCCGATTGCCCCCCAACTGATCAGATCGGCGATGTACTGCGGGGTGATGAGGTCGAGGAACTCGACACCGGCCGGGATGCCGGAGTCGTTCAGATCGCGCAGCAGGCTGCGCGCGGTGCGCAATCCCTTGTCGATGTTGAATCGGCCATCGAGATCGGGGTCGTTGATCAATCCTTTCCACCCGACCGTGGTGCGCGGCTTCTCGAAATAAACACGCATGACGACAAGGAGCCGATCGGAGAGCGAGCGGCGAGGCCCGAGCAGGCGCGACGCGTACTCGCGCGCCGCCGCCGGATCGTGGATCGAGCACGGTCCGGCAACGACGAGGAGCCGGTCGTCCTCGCCGGACAGGATCCGGTGAATCGCTTGCCGAGTCGCGTAGATGTGCTCGGATGTCTCGTCCGAGAGAGGAAGCTCCTCGAGCAGCTTCCCCGGTGTCACCACATCGTCAATCGACGTGATTCGAAGGTCGTCCGTGTCGTAACGCATCAGTCGTCAGCCCCGTGTTGGAAGCCTCACCGGCCCGGAGCGGGTGAGAGCGTACTACTGTAACCAAAAGCACGACGGCCTCCCACGGCCATATCCGGCTCCGCATCTATGCGCGCGCCGCGACGATCTCGAACGCACGCTCCGCGGCGCGGAACGTGGTCTCCAGATGCTCGCTGGAATGCGCGCTCGACACGAAGCCCGTCTCGAACGCGGACGGTGCGAGATAGACGCCCTCGTCGAGCATGGCGTGAAAGAACCGGGCGAAGCGATCCGTGTCGCACGCCATGACATCCGCGAACCCGCGCACCTCGGCCGCATCGGTGAAGAACAGACCGAACATGCCGCAGACGTGGTTCGTCGCCAATCCGACCCCGGCTGCCGCAGCGCGTTCGCGCAGGCCATCGACGAGGCGCGCCGTCGTCGCCGACAGGCGATCGTGGAACCCGACCTCGCCGATGATCTCCAGCGTCTTCAGACCGGCGGTCATCGCGATCGGGTTCCCCGACAGGGTGCCGGCCTGGTACACCGGACCGTCCGGCGCGATGCGGTCCATGATGTCGCCCCGCCCGCCGAATGCTCCCACCGGCATGCCGCCGCCGATGACCTTGCCCAGGGTGGTCAGGTCGGGGCGCACTCCGTAGAGCGCCTGAGCGCCGCCCGGCGCGACCCGGAATCCGGTCATCACCTCGTCGAAGATGAGCACCGCGCCGTGCTCGTCGCAGCACTCGCGCAGCGACTCCAGGAAGCCCGGCACCGGCGGCACGCAGTTCATGTTGCCGGCGATCGGCTCGACGATCACCGCCGCGATCCGATCACCGAACCGGGCAAATGCCTCGCGGACGCCGCCTGCGTCGTTGAAGTCCAGGGTCAGCGTCTGCTCGGCGAGCGCCGCGGGGACGCCGGGCGAGGTCGGCACTCCGAAGGTGAGCGCGCCGGAGCCCGCCTTGACCAGCAGCGAGTCGGCATGTCCGTGGTAGCACCCCTCGAACTTCACGATGGCGTCACGGCCAGTGAACCCGCGGGCGAGCCGGATCGCGCTCATCGTCGCCTCGGTGCCGGAGCTCACCATGCGCACCTTGTCCATCGAGGGGACGAGGGCGCATACGCGTTCGGCCATCTCCGATTCGAGCACCGTCGGGGCGCCGAAGCTCAAGCCGAGCGTGGCTGCTTCGCGCACAGCCTCGACCACGCGGGGGTGGGCATGGCCGACGACCGCCGGCCCCCAGGTGCCGACGTAATCGACATAGCGCCTGGAGTCGATGTCGAACAGCAGCGCCCCTCGTGCGCGTTCGAAGAAGACCGGGGTGCCGCCGACCGCCCGGAAGGCACGGACGGGAGAATTGACTCCGCCGGGGATGCACTGTCGTGCGCGTTCGAATTCTCGCGATGAGCTCGTCATGTCGGCCTCCGTGCGTGCGAGGTGGATGGAAGATACGCGCGCAGCGTCCGCCGCGCGTCGGTCATGAGAACAGAGCCGTGTAGCCGTGCGCTCGAAATCGCCGCCGTCGAATCAGCACCGTGGTCCGGGGAACGAGCCCCGCGAAGCACAGGACGGCGGGGATGTGCGGTTCGGGAGTGCTCATCGCCTCGGATTCTAATGAGCGCTCTCCTGCGGCACTACTGACGATCGATGGCGGCGGGACCACCCCGGCGCGCGCTCCGTCCGGCCTCTGCGTCATGCCGCCTCGGGGATGCCAGGTGGAGGGTCGCTCCGCCCGGCTTGTGCGCCGGTGCACGGATCGGTCGAATCGTGCCGCCGGTACCCCTGCATCGGGGAACGTGAGAGAATTTCCGCAGCCATCGACATGCGCTGCCCACGGGAGGAAAAGCATCGATGAAATCCTACATGTGTGTCATCTGCGGATTCGTGTACGACGAAGCAGATGGCCTGCCGGAGGAAGGGATTGCCGCCGGAACGAGGTGGGAAGACGTGCCCCCGAACTGGGTATGTCCCGATTGCGGAGCGCGAAAGGAAGATTTCGAGATGGTCGAGATGTGATTCGCGCGGGTGGCGGGCCTGGCGTCCGGACCCGAATTGACGTGAACACGGTGTTGTCCGATGCAGCAGGAGACTCAGATGGAATATCCCAGGACTCTTTCGAGGAACGACGTCAAGGTCAGCCCGGTCGCTGGCGAGCAGCTTCAGCGCCTGATCTCCGAGATCGACGATGACGTCGAGGCAATCCGCATCTATGTCGCCGGTGGCGGCTGTTCGGGCATGACCTACGGCATTACCTTCACGGATCGGCGC
>JAKZYK010000477.1:0-2690 GCA_047514485.1 Gammaproteobacteria bacterium | reverse complement strand
CCCGCAGAAGGGTGGCGTCGTTGTCGTAGGCGCCCTCGCTCGCCAGATGCCGGGCGCTCGCGACCTGCCAGTGGTCGATGCGGTTGATGGTCTCGTTGAGCGTGATGGTGCAGCCGGGCTCGATGCCGGGATGTCCCGAGGAGGCCCTCACCATGAGCGCTTCGCAAAAGCCCCGGCGCACCTCGTGCCAGGCGCGCTCGGTGACTTCGTCGGTGTCGGCGCCCTGCGCCTGCACCACGTGGCCGATCGGTCCGAACCCGACCAACACTCTCGGTGTGCCTTGCGTCGGATCGTCGAGGAGCGCCCCCCTCAGGGGATTGCCGGGGAAGGCGACCCTCGACCGGATCGAGATGCCGCCGTCGCGCCCCTGCTCGTCGTCGCTCAGCTCGACCCCATCGCGCTCGATGTGCATATCGTAGCTCCCGCGGTGGGCCAGGGCGTCGGTGAGGTACACCACCAGAGTGTCGCCGCCGTCCTCCGCGAAGAGCTCGGCTCTCAAGCCCAGCGTGCCGAGCACCCGGGCCAGCCACTCCCCGAGCGTCTCCCCGGACGCGATCGCGTACGGAATGACGTCCAGCGCATCGCGATGGCGTGCTCTCACCCTGATCTTCGGCAGCCAGGGTGTCACCACCTCCGTGGTCGGGCCTTCATCCGCTCCGGCCGCGAGCGCGATGGCGCCACCGACGAGCTCGGCCGCGCTGACATCGCGGTACGCGCCCCAGATCTCGCGGCTTGCGAGGTAGCCGAGTGGGTCGACCAGCTGTATCCGGCAGATCGCCCGGGTGTCGTCCTCGCTGTCGAGCGGGACCATCTGGCTCACCATGCAGGGCCAGGTCCGGATCGTCTGGTTGTGGAGAGTTTCGTTTCCCTCGGCCTCGACGCGGAGGTTCACCTTTCCGCGCCTCCCGGGGCTCAAGCCGCGGTCGGCGAGCGTTGCGAGGATGTCGATGCGGGACGCCCCGCCGCCGGGCACCCCGAAGGCGAAGCTCGCATGGGCGCACCACCCGATGTTGTAGCCCTCGGAGGCGACGAGCGACGCGAGCTTGAACCGGCGCGTGCCCACGATGAGGTCGGGGCGCATCGCGATGGTGGCGATCTCCTCATCGGATGACCCGCCGTCGCCCCCTCTTCCGGTTCCGTCTCCGGTCCCGGTGCCGGAGTGCGGAGATCCGATCTCCTCGTCGACCGTGCTGTCCTGTGCGTCGGCCATCGTTCCGATCCCCGTGCCTCCTGGCTCGCTCGATTCTTGTCGGTGCAATCAGCCCCGGCAACCGCGCCGTTGCGCTCGGTGCCCGTGCCGTCACCTCCGGACCGATCGGCGTGGTGCTACTGCCTCCCGGTCTGAACTTGTCGCCGATTCCCGGCTGCGGCCGCGAATCGGTGAAAAACTCAGGTCAGGCCACACCCCGTTCATGAGATCGAGCCTCGTCGCGCAAGCTCGCCCGGCATTGTGCGTTCTCCTCCATAGCGCTGACATCACCCGCGCCACATAGTTCCGGGTCTCCCGGATCGGGATCCGGTCGATCGCCTCGATCGGCTCCCTGCCTCGTTGCGCCCGGCGCCACTCCTTCGCCCTTTCCGGACCTGCGTTGTAGGCGACGAGGGCGGCAATCCACTCTCCGTCGTTCTCGCGCAGCACCCGGTCGAGGTAGCGCTCTCCGAGCCGGCGGTTGCAGCGCGCGTCCAGCAGGCACGCAATCGTCCGGTCGTGGTCGAACCTGTGGGGGACCAGTGTCCTTGCCGTCGCCGGGATCATCTGCATGATCCCGATCGCCCCTCGTCTGGATATTGCGCGGGGCCTGCCTCCGGACTCGACCAGGATGATGCTCTCGACCCAGTCCTTCCAGCGCGGTGTCGTCGCGGCTCGTTCGGGCGGTCGCTTCTCGAGCAGACGTGCGTGGAAGCTCCCCGGGAAGCGCGCCTGCACCCACGTGCTCCAGGCTCTCCACTCCTTCTCCCCTCCGTCCTTTGCGCAGCGCGCCGTCCAGTATCCGGCCCGCGCGATCGCCTCCTGACCGGCCCGCTCCTTCACCGCTGCATGCGTCGCCTCGGCGAATGACCTGGCGCACTCCCTCGACCTTCCGGCGTCGCGTGCCGACCATCCGCGCTCCACCCACATCCGGTGGGTCTCTGCCCCCTGAACGGTGCCTGCCATCACCATGAGCGCAACCCCGAGTGCGCGCATTGCGGCGCCAGCGCCTCCTGGCTTCGCTGCTTTGTCAGTCAATGCGCGCGTCTCCTTCCTGAACCGACCGCAACAAACCGATATCAGGTCGACGCGCATCGGAACGCAGGCTTGACACCGAACGCCGGGCTTGCGACGCGAAACGAGTGCAGAAATGACGAAATTCTTTCGAGGGGTTATCGAAATTTCGGTGTACCTGGTACAAGGACTGCGTACGTGGCGCAAGTCGACCTTGTTTTCTCACCTGTTCGCGAAGCAAGCGGAAGCTCGAGCAGATCCGCGTCCGCAGCCGTGAACAGGTGAGATATGGGGGCTACACCGTCGAGGCGGTGGGCAGGGTCCGCCTCCGGCCGGAGCGCTCCCCGGAGCAGGGAGCGCCCTGGACAGACCGATCGGGATCACTCCTCGACGAGCGTCACGGTCCGGGCGGCGAGGCTCGTGTTGTTCGCGGCGTCGCGGTAGTCCCACGTAATCTCCGTGTCGTACTCGAGTGCGAAGTACTCGA
>JAKZYK010000476.1:0-11098 GCA_047514485.1 Gammaproteobacteria bacterium | reverse complement strand
CGCTGGGGAGAGAAACAGATGACCAGCAACCGCCGGTTCCGGATCGCGGTGATGCCGGGAGACGGCATCGGACCCGAGGTGATGGACGCGGCCCTGGCTGTCCTCGGTGCGGCGATCGGCGAGGACGCCGGGTTCACCCTGGACTACGAGCACCTCGTGGCCGGTGCGGCCGCCTGGCGCGATACCGGCTCTGCGATGCCGGAAGAGGTGTTCGAGCGAGCACGGGCGGCGGATGCGATCCTGCTCGGAGCGATGGGTCTGCCCGACGTCCGCTACGAGGACGGCACCGAGATCGCACCGCAGCTCGACCTGCGGTTCCGGCTCGGGCTATACGCCGGCGTGCGCCCGGTCAAGGCGCTGCCGGGCGGCGCGCGGCCGCTCAGTGACCCGCGCGGTGCGGACATCGATCTGGTGATCGTGCGCGAATCCACCGAGGGCCTGTTCGCCTCGCGCGGCAAAGGTGTCGTCGAGGACGATCGGATCGCCCGCGACACGATGGTCATCACCCGCGAGACCTGCGAGCACCTGTTCGATGCAAGCTTCCGGCTCGCCGAACGGCGCAAGGCGCGCGGCGGGAAGGGCAAGGTCACCTGCGTGGACAAGTCGAACGTGTTCGCCTCCATGGCCTTCTTCCGCAAGGTCTTCGACGAATGCGCGGCCCGGTTTCCGGACATCGAGGCCGCGCATCATTACGTCGACGCCGCCGCGCTGGATATGGTGCGCAAGCCGTGGGAGTTCGACGTGATGGTGACGGAGAACATGTTCGGAGACATCCTCTCCGACCTCACCGCCGCGCTCGTCGGGGGCATGGGAATGGCGCCCTCCGGCGACATCGGCGACGAGCACGCGCTGTTCCAACCCGCCCACGGCAGCGCGCCCGACATCGCCGGCCAGGGGATCGCGAACCCGCTCGCCGCGATCCAGTCCGCGGCGATGATGCTCGACTGGCTCGCCGACCGACACGGCCTGCCGGCATGCGCCGAGGCCGGCCGGCGGATCGATGCCGCGGTGGCGGCAGTGCTGGCCGAAGGACGGCCCCGGCCGGTGGATCTCGGCGGCACCGACGGCACGGAAACCGTCACCCGTGCCGTCGTCAATGCACTTGACGCTCCCCTCCAAGGCAGTCGAGCCAGGTGTTGAGTCACCATTCTTCTCGATGCATTGCACACATCACTCTGAAGCTGTTGTGTCATCCAACGGCTCAGACGATCTGCCAGTGATGCCCAACAGGACTCAGTCATGGAGAGGCATGCTCCCCCAGATGACGCTACTGCGTAGCCGGTTCGCAGGCTGGCTCATCCTCGTCGTCGCTCTGCTCGGCTCGCCCGGCAGATCCGAAGGGAACGGGTGGGAGCATGGGACCGTTTCCTTCGAGGCGCTCGTCGCCGCACTCCGGAGCGAATCGGCGGACATGAGAACAAAGGCCGCGGAATCCCTCGGCTACCGGGGTGAAACGAGAGGGACGCCGCCGCTGCTGGAACTCCTCGGCCGCCCGGAGCCGAGCCATCGGGTCCGAGCGGCCGCGTACACGGCGCTCGGACTCCTCGCCGATCATCAGGCGCTGCCCGCACTCGAGCGGTGCCTGCGCGAGGAGACGCGGGAGGAGATCCGCGGGGACTGCGTCACTGCGCTCGGCGGGCTCGGGAGCCCGGAGAGCCTCGAGCTCGTCATCGAGGCGTTTCAAAACGACGAGCACGTCCTGGTGCGGAGCCGCGCGGTGGATGCGCTCGGCGAATTTGCCCGCCCCGAGTCCGTGAAGCTGCTGAGCGACCTGCTCGCTGCCGATAACCCTTCGTTGCGCCACCGGGCGATCGCGGCGCTCGGACGCACGGGCATGCACGACGCGCTGGCTCCGCTACTCGCGCGTCTGCGCGATGCCGAGGGGATTGCGGAGCGGGCCACGATCGTGGATGCGCTCGCTCAATTGCGCGATCCGTCGGCTCTCGATGCACTGCTCGAAGAAATGGAAAACGCTCAGGACCAAGCGCTTCGCATCCGAACTACCATCGCGCTCGGCGCCATCCGCGCCCCGAGCGCCTACGATGCGCTGGTCCGGATGCTCCGGGATCCGCTGCCGGCGGTGCAGTTCTACGCGATTCAGGGGTTGAGGGAGCTCGGCCGACCGGAGGCGGCCGGCGATCTGACGAGACTCTACCAGTCGTTGTCGGAGAGTCTGGCCGATCGGCAATCCGAGTCGCTGGTGGCGGATGCGCCCGCGGTCCTCACCGCGCTCAGCCTCCAGGTCGAGATGCTGCGCGCGCTCGCCGAGCTCGATGCCCCGCGCGGCGCCGGCGCGTTCATCGACGGCGCCCGATCGCCCGAAATCCCTGGCGATTCCCAACTCGCCCTCAGAATCGCCGAAGGTTTCTACGAGCGCCGCCGCATGGCGCTGTACGGTCTCGGCTACAGCGCCTCGCGGGAGGCCGCCGTCGTGCTTCAGGGCAGGGACGGAATCGGCCACCCGGATCCGCGATTGCGTGCCGTCGCGGTCCGTTCGCTCGCGGTGCTGGACGCAGCCGGTACCGCCGAAAAACTGCTGCCGGCGCTTCGCGATTCCGTCCCCGAGGTGCGGTGGACCGCGGCGATGGCACTGGGACGTCTGGCACACACCGGCGCCGTCGGACCACTCATCGAGCTGCTGGCCGACGAGTTCATCGAGGTCCGCAGGCAGGCCGCCCTCGCCCTCGGCTACATCGGAGAGGCGGAGGCGAACCTGCCGTTGTTGCGGCTCGCGATCGACGAGCCGGTTGCTTCGGTACGCGAGGCGGCCTTGTACGCCATGGATCTGCTGGATGCCGCAGACTGATTTTCATCTTCAGTCAGGCGCGGCAGGCTCCATCATCCCCGTGCCGTGACCCTGCGCCCTGCACGGACCCTTCATCATTTCTCGCAGAACGCCAATATCCGCGCCGGTCCGCCGGTGCCGCGCACATGCTTCAGGGCGCCGGCGACGAGCATGCAGCTTCCGGGCTTCGCCATCGCGAGCTGGCCGAGGTTGTTGCCGTTCTCGATCATCTTCCAGCCCCGCTGCAACCCATTCACGTGGGCATACCACGAGTTGGTCCATGCTTCGTCTTCGCCCCTGGAGTTCTGTCCCGTCTCGACACCGATCACGTCCGACATGATCCCGTTGATGCGCACGCCTTTCGCATCCTCGATCTCGATGATCTTGTCGACGGCGGCGGGGGTGAGGCCGGGGTAGTTCCAGCCGTTGATGTAGGGGTCCTTCCCGAAATCGGCGCCCTGGAAGTAGAAGCGCGACCAACCCTGGCTCAGCACCAGCCAGGCACCGTCAGCGATGCTGTCCGCGACCGCGGCGATGTCGTCGGCGGTGATCGCGTTGCCCGAGTCATCGGAGAAATTGGTGACGCTCGCATCCGGGCTCGGGCGCCCGCCGTTCTTGTCGAGCTCGGCCTGGATCCGGGCGCTGATGTCGACCAGCACGATTTGCCCGCTCAAGTCGCCTCCGTCGAGCATGTGCATGTACTTGCGCTGGTCGGCGGCCGGATTGCCGGCCTGCAGTGTCTCGGCGTTGTTCACGTAATGGGCCGAGCTGTCGATATGGGTGCCGTGGTGCTCGGAGAGCACCAGCGTGCCGAGGTCGAAGTGGCCCTGGTTGGTCGGGAACTGGCCGATGGAGAACACGGTCTGCTGACCGAAGCTCGGGATCGCGGTGCTGTCGAGCCAGGGTTTGCTCATGTCCGGCTTCATCGGATCACCCTCCATGGGCTGGAAGGTGGGGATCGGATGGGTGAGATCGACGATGAAGCTCCCTGCCGCGAAGCTCGACGCCGACAGGATCGCGAGGGCGGATCCGCAAATGATTGTGAGATGTGATGCTCTGCTTGTCACTTCTTCATCCTCCCGGCGTGTGAGCACGCCATAACAAAGCCCGGGTCGATCGGGCGCAGCGAGTATAAGTGCGCCGGACGGCGCCTGGAAATCTTCTGGGCATCTGGTGGCTCGGTTTCAATTTCTCCTTGATTCCCACGACGCCTGTGAAGCGCGTCAGACGCCGCGCCGGGGCTCCCGCGAATCCGGCGGCGCCAAGCCCGATGCGCTGCCGTCGAACTGCCGGAGGGAGGGCTCGGTCGTGGCCACGAACACGACGACGGCCAGGAGAATGCCGGCGTTGAGCGCGGCGGCGAAGGGTGGCGACGTCACCGCCGCCACCACCCCGCCCAGCAGGCCCCCGAGCGGGATCAGGCTGAAGCAGATGCTGTAGAGCCCCATCACCCGACCGCGAAGCCCGTCCGGGACGGCGAGCTGCATCACGGTCATCGATGTGACCATGAACATCGACGTGCACATCGTGGCGAGCATTGCGCAACTGAGGGCGAGCACGTAGCCCGTCATCCGGCCGGGCAGCAGGGCGACGCAGATGTTGAACGCGATCAGCACGGTGGCCGCGCACATCAGCGACACCAGCAGGTGTCGTCCGAGCCGGGGGCTTCGCTGCAACGGGGCGACGATCAGGGTCCCGGTGACCGAACCGATTCCCGTGGCGGACAGGAGAAGGCCGTAGCCGGCTTCGCTCGCGCCGAGGAGCCGGGCGAACGCAGGCATGAGCTGGACGAAGGAGGTGCCGAAGAACGTGGTGGCGTAGGTAAGCAGCATGAGCACCGAGAACATCCGGCGCGAGGCGATGAACCGAACGCCGTCCGCGAACTGCCGGCCGGAGTGTCCCACGGCCAGCGGCATGTCCGCCGCGGAGGTGGGCGCGAAGCCTGCCATCACCCGGGACATGGCGATGAAGCCCGCCGCACCGGCTGCGAAGATGACCCAGGTGTCGGTGAGCGCGATGATCACCCCGCCCAACGCGGGCAGGAACATCCGGGAACCCTGCCAGAGGATGGCGTTGAGGGCGACCGCACTCATCATGTGCTCGCGTGTGATGAGGCTCGGGAAGAATGCCTGCCGGCTGGGAAAGTCAAAGCCGACGATGAGGGCGATCGCACCGGCGATGGCAAGCACATGCCATACCGCGACCACCCCGCTGCCGTCGAGGACGGAGAGCAGAGCAAGCAGGACGGCGATGCTGATGGAGGTGGCGATGAGCATCCGGCGCCGATCCACCCGGTCGGCAATGACGCCGCCGACAAGAGCGGCGGCGATGGTGGGGATCGAGGAGGCCGCACCGAGGAATCCGAGCTGCAGCGGGGATCCGCTCAGCTCGTAGACGAGCCACCCCTGGCCCATGATGAGCAACTGGAACGCTCCCACCGAGGCGGCCGATCCCAGCCAGTAGCGCCGGAAAGGCGCAACGCGCAGCGCCCCGAAACGCGCGCTGGAACCCGCGGGCAATCCCCTCATCGAGGATTCAGCACAGTCGAACCAATGAAGAGCGGCATCGTGGCGGGAAGGTTCGCATGTCAGCCGGCAATTTCCCATCTATGCCAAAATCAATTGCAACCCGACGCACGGACAGACTCCACACCGAATGATGTCGAGACCGAAATGCCACGCCGTCCTCACCGCCTGTCACGTCATCGCGCTTGTGCTCGCGGGTGCGGCGATGGCAGCCGGCGAGCCGCCGATCGTCGCCGCCGCGGCGAGTCTGCGCCACGTGTTCCCTGAGGTGATGCACGCGTGGTCGGCAACCGGCGGCGCCCCGCCCGAGGTGAGCTTCGGCTCATCGGGCAACCTCTATCGGCAGATCTCGCAAGGCGCGCCGTTCGACCTCTTCCTCTCCGCCGACGAAGAGCAGGCGCTCAAGCTCGTTCGAGCAGGCAGGACCGACGGCGAAGGTACGGTCTATGGCGTCGGACGGCTGGTTCTGCTCGTTCCCCGGCACTCACGGCTCGCGCTCGATGCGTCGCTGGAAGACCTCGGGCGCGCGATCGGCGATGGACGCCTGCGCCGGCTCGCGATCGCGAACCCCGCGCACGCGCCGTACGGACGCGCTGCGCGCAAAGCGCTCATTCGAACGGCGCTCTGGCCGCGGTTGGAGGGTCGCCTGCTGCTCGCGGAGAACACCGCCCAGGCGGTGCAGTTCGCCCTCACCCGCGGCGCCGACGGCGGGCTCGTGCCCTACGCGCTCGCACTCACCGAACGCATCTCGAGCGAGGCCCGCTATGTGCTCCTCGATGCCTCCATGCATCCTCCGATCGCGCAGCGAATGGTACTGCTCTCGCACACCGGCCCGGAGGCGCGCGCGCTGTTCGAGTTCCTTGCAGGACCGGAGGCGCAGCGTATCTTCCAACGCTTTGGATTCACCGCACCGAACGAGAGGGCGCGGTGAGCCTCGCGACGGCCATGCCTCGGAATGCTGGTGACGAACCGTACCCAACAATTCAATTCCGCTGGGACGCGGCGGCACGGCACACCGTCGGACTCGATGGGTGCTCCATATCAGGCGCCGGTGTCACGTGAACATCGCGCCGATCCTTCTGTCCCTCGAGCTCGCGGCATGGACCGCGGCGCTCATGCTGCCGATCGGGCTCATCGCGGGCCGCGCCCTGGCGTGGCGGAGCTTTCGCGCGAAGCCTCTCGTCGAGGCGGCCGTCGCCCTGCCGCTCGTGCTGCCGCCGACGGTCCTCGGCTACTACCTGCTCATCGCGTTCAACCCCGACGCGATGTTCGGCGGCGCGTTCGAATGGCTGACCGGCGAGGTCCTCGCGTTCAGCTTCCCCGGCCTCGTCGTCGCCTCGATAATCTTCAATCTCCCGTTCGCGGTGCAGCCGATGCAGCAGGCATTCGCCGCAATCCCCCATGAGATCCGGGAAGCAGCGTGGGTCAGCGGGCTGTCGAGCACGGCGACGCTCGCGCGCATCGAGCTGCCCATCGCCTGGCCCGGCGTCCTCGCGGCATTCGTGCTCACGTTCGCACACACCCTGGGGGAGTTCGGGGTCGTGCTGATGGTCGGGGGCAACATCCCCTCGCGGACTCAGACCCTGTCGATCGCCATCTACGACCGCGTGCAGGCATTCGAGATGGAAGCGGCGGGGCTGCTCTCCGCCCTTCTGCTGGCCGCCTCGCTCCTGGCCATGGCCCTCGTGCGCGCACTGGCCGGCCGTGACGTCAGGGTCTGAGTGAGCCCCCGGTTCGTCATGCACCTCCGTGAAGCATCGCGCACCGGGGCGTCTCCGGGAACGACGCCGGGATGCGACGCCCGCCGCCCGCGGGGCATCCGTACGGCGCGGCTCGCAGTGCGGCAATTCCACGGGTCCCGACGCCACGACGCGGACCGCACGACCGGACCCCGGGCTCCGGGTGTCGTCCTCGTGACGGCCGCCACCGCTGCGTGCATTCGACCGTGACGCCAGAGCCCGATCTCCGCGGCCTGCGGGTCCGGCTACGCCAGAAACATCCCATCGTGCTCGACGTCGCGTTCGAGTGCGAGGCCGGCGAGCTGCTTGCCCTCGTCGGCCCGTCCGGCAGCGGAAAGACCACGGTGCTTCGATGCATCGCAGGGCTCGCGACACCGCGCGACGGCGATGTCACATGCAACGGGGAGACCTGGCTCGACATGCGCGTCGGCGCCTTCGCCTCGCCGCAACAGCGCAGAGTGGGCTTGGTGTTTCAACAATACGCCCTGTTTCCGCATCTCGATGCGCTGGCCAACGTCGCCACCGCGATGTCCCATCTGCCGCGCGGGGCACGCGCCGGGCGGGCGCGGGCGTTGCTGGCGCGGGTCAACATGGAAGGTCTCGAGGCGCGCAGACCCTCCGAGCTCTCGGGAGGACAACGCCAACGGGTCGCGCTCGCGCGGGCCCTTGCGCGCGACCCCCAGGCCCTGCTGCTCGACGAGCCGTTCTCCGCCGTCGATCAGCTCACCAGGCGGCGGCTCCGGCTCGAGCTTGCGCAGCTTCGCCGCGAGATCCGCATTCCGATAGTGCTGGTCACGCACGACCTCGACGAGGCCCAGCTCCTCGGAGACCGGCTGAGCGTGCTGCATCATGGGCGAACGCTGCAAACAGGCAACGTGCAGGAGGTGATGAATCATCCCGCCAGCGCCCTCGTGGCACGCCTGCTCGATCAACGAAACGTATTCACCGGCGTCATCTCGCGCCACGACGAACCGGGAGGAAAGACCTGGTTCGACTGGGCCGGCACCGAGATCGAGTGCGCTCTCGCGACCCGTTATGCGCCGGGCGAGCGGGTCGCCTGGCTGGTGCCGGAGTCGCACGTCGTGATGCATCGCCGCGAACGCCCCTCGCGGGGCGAGCACGAGAATCCAGTAAGCGGCATCGCCCGCGACGTCGTCAGTCTTGGCGGCGATGCCCGCGTGACCCTCGACGTGGATGGCGTGGACACGCCGCTCACCTTCGAGGTCTCCGCGCACGTGGCGGCAAGAAACCGCGTCGCGGCGGAAGCCGAGGTATCCGTGTCGTTGCTCGCGAGCGGCATCCACTTGATGCCGGCGTCGGACGTCGGACATTGAATGCCGCTGCGACCTCCTCATCGTACCGAGAGCCGCAGCATGATCGCGTAGTCCGAAGGCTCGTCGCCGGCAGCGCTCTCACGGAGCCTGCCATCGATGCCCAAATTCACATCCGATCCGAGTCCGAGACGGTAACCGAGATGCAAGTCCCGCCATCGGTCGGACAACGATGTGCCGATCCAGGGTGTACCCGTTCCGAAACCGTTCAGGACGGGAACTCCGTAGCCGAACTCGGCATCGATGCGCATGCCGGGTGCGTCTCCATCGTCCGCCACCCAACCGCCCGGAGCACCGTGCCCCCAAAGTGCATCGGAATCTGTCCATCCCTCAGGCCCCCCGGACAGGGACAACGCCAGATTCGGGCCTAAATTCGAATGCGTCATCGGATCGTAGCGCAGCGATCCGGACACCCCCATTTCCTCGACGTCGTCGCCTGAATGCAAGAGCAGACCACGCACGTCAAATTCCGCCGTCAATCCGAGCACCGGGTGTTCGTAGCGGAATCCGCCGCTGACCTCCGCCCCGAGTGCAGTCTCCGCGTCGCCTCCGTCACGCCGTGCGCCAACCTCGACGAACGGGGCAATCCACTCTCCGGTCCCAAGGGTGAACTCCTGCGACAACTCCAGCGCCAGACGCTGCCGACTCACCATGTTCCGCGTGGCATCGAGGTCAAGGGATTCGTCGGAGTCGATTTGCAGGAGCAGCGCATCGGCCTTGAGCGCCAGCGATACTCCCCAATTGTCAGCGGGGTACAGAATCTCTCGGCGTGCGCCGGCGGCTCCCATCCTCGCTCCGATATCGGTCTCCGATTCCAGATCATCGTTCGTGAGCTTCAGCGTGCCGGAGCCGAGACCCACCGCTCCCCAAACGGAAACGCGCTCGTTCACCCCGACGTAGGCATATGGATAAAGTCCGGTCAGGGACGCGACCGGCTCGCGGTCGAGACCGTCGTGCAAGAACGAACCGTCTCCCTCGCTGTGGGAAAACGCGATCCCCGCCAGCACTCGATGATCTGCGTAGTCGACCCCGATCACGGCGCTCGCGACATCGCCGTCCAGAGCCGACCCGCCATTGCCGTCATCGAAGTGGGAAAGCGCGCCACGACCCCAGAGACTAAGCCTCTGCGCGCCTTCCTCCGATTGAGACAAGACTTGGAACGCGCTCCGAGTCAGAACCTCTCTCGCCGTCAAGCTCTGGAGTGCGCGCGTGCCCCGTCTCTCGAGAATCCAGTCATCCGGGGCCATGGCACTGGCGGACTCATCGGCCAGACCCCGGATTCCGGACGTCATGGACGGCGCTCGCATGACCGGCAGCCGGTGACCGGCGACCACGAGGGACATCAGCTCGTCATGCCGAGGCTCGCACCCGCGGCGGGGTGGCGGAGATTCGTGGCGTCCCGACACGGGCTGCCGGATCGGCGCACACCGTATCCGTTCGTCGAGCGCTTCCAGCAGGTGGCCCGCCGCCGTTTCGCCGAATCGCCGCAGCCAGTCGTTCCGCTTGCGGCCGGTTGGAGGAGGCTGATCGACGATGGTGATGGTGGAAGTTTCGGGATCTGCCGGAGCTATGCCGGAAGGCAGCGTCCCGAACTCGAGGATGACCCGCTCGCCTTCGTCGCGCTCCGCATCCTTTCTGGCCAGTACGTTGAAGCTTCGTTGCGTCTCGGAGGAGTCGAAGCGCACGCCGTCCGGAACCCCGGAGTAGTCCGACGCGACGGCGCCCACGGGCATGTGGGTCAGCGGAATCGTAACGGATGTGCCGGGTGGCTTGCTCAGTACCACTGTGACAGCAACGGTCGAGCCCTCCGTCACCGTGTATGACGCTGCGCCATACGACACCGTCAGCTCGGCGTGGTCATCATCCGTGATGGTGCCCACTCCCTCACCGTCGACAATCGTCGCTCCACTCGCACCGCTCAGCACCACCGTGAACGTCTCGTCTCCTTCAACCACCTCGTCGTCCAGCACCAGTACCGAAATCATCCCCGTCGTGCTGCCAGCGGCAATCGTCAGCGTCCCGCTGCTCGCCGTGTAATCCCGACTCGCCCTCGCCGTCTCGTCAGACGTCGCATACACCACCGTCACCTCTGCACCGCTTGCCTCGCTCAACGTCACCGTGAACTGCGCACTCCCACCGCCTTCGTCCACCGTCGCGTCCCCAATGCTCAGCGTCGGCAATCCCGGCGGCGGCTCTTCCCCGTCATCGTCCGTGATGGTGCCCAGCCCCTCACCGTCCTCAATCGTCGCTCCACTCGCACCGCTCAGCACCACCGTGAACGTCTCGTCCCCTTCAACCACCTCGTCGTCCAGCACCGATACCGAAATCGTCCCCGTCGTGGTATTTGGCGCTATGGTCAGCGTCCCACTGGTCGTCGTGTAGTCCGAACTCGCCTCCGCCGTCCCATCCGAGGTCTCGTAGTCCACGGTCACCGTCTGATCGCTTGCCTCGCTCAGCGTCACCGTGAACTGCGCACTCCCACCGCCTTCGTCCACCGTCGCGTCCCCAATGCTCAGCGTCGGCAATCCCGGCGGCGGCTCCACTCCGTCATCGTCCAGAATGGTGCCCAACCCCTCACCGTCCTCAATCGTTGCTCCAACCGCCCCGCTCAGTGTCACCGTGAACGTCTCGTTCCCCTCAATCACCTCATCGTCGAGCACCGGCACCGAAATCGTCCCCGTCGTCGCTCCCGCCTCAATCGTCAGCGTCTCGCTCACC
>JAKZYK010000475.1:0-10692 GCA_047514485.1 Gammaproteobacteria bacterium | reverse complement strand
GTGACCGGCACCGTGGTGCTCACGATGCTGTTCTCGTCCTTTGCGTTGAAGGAGTCGCTCGGCGGGATGCAGATAGCGGGCACGGCGGTCGTTGTCATCGGCATCGCGATGATCTTCTCCGACGGATTCCTGTCCTGAATGTCGCAGAGAGCTCGCGGGCGGGTGCGGGACGCCATGCTGAGCCCATACGCCGGCAACCCGGACGGGATTGTGCGGGTATCGGGCCGCGGGCGGCGAGTTCGATGCGCTCGAGCGCGAACAGGCGGGGCGGAGCGATTGGAGCCGACCGCGGGCGTCGTGACGCCGTGAAGCGCGCGATCACCGGCTTTCATATCGACGAGGTGGGCGACTGGGTCGCGGATCTCGGATGCGGTCATGGCCAGCACGTGCGCCACCGGCCGCCTTTCGTGAGTCGGCCGTGGGTCGTGAGCGACGCTGGGCGCAAGGCGATGCAGGGCACTGAGCTCGAATGCGTGCGCTGCGACCGGATGGAGTGGCCCGATGGGCTTGCCGCATATCGCCGGACCCCGGAGTTCGACGAGACGACGATCCCGAGCGGGCTCGGGTCCGAACACGCCACGAAACGCGGCGTATGGGCCCGAATCCACGTGGTCTCCGGGGCGCTCCGTTATCACGTGGGCGCACCGATACACCAGTCGTTCCGGATTGAGCCGGGATCGAGCGCGATCATCGTCCCGGAGGTCCGGCATCGGGTGGAGCCGGAGGGACCGGTTCGATTCTTCATCGAGTTCTCGCGAGCGGTGCGCAACACCTGACGATCTCGGCGTCGATCTGTCAATCAGATTGGAGTCCTGCACAGGACCGTTTCACGCTGGTCGTACGTCCATTCACGTGGGCGGGAGACCGTAGGGGCGACGCATGCGTCGCCCCTGTCCGGGTCATCGGACGCACCAGATCACATCATTTCGCTCAGATATCGTCATTCGGGCCTTCGACATCCGTCTGGCGCCGCAGCGTGAGACGACCCTGAGCCCTGCACGATCATTTCAGGCAAGTCGTTTCCCAGGCGGTACAATCGTCGCCCATGAAGGTCCGAGTGCTGGGGGCCGGCGCGGGCGGCGGCTATCCCCAATGGAATTGCAACCACCCGAACAGCCGTCGGGCCCGCGGCGGTGATCCGGCCGCGTGGCCGAGGACCCAATCCTCCATCGCGCTGAGCGCGAACGGCGCCGACTGGGTGCTCTGCAACGCCTCTCCGGATCTCCGCCAGCAGATCGGCGACAACCCTTTCCTCCATCCGCGCGAAGGTCTGCGGCACAGCCCAATCAAGGCGGTGGTGCTGACCAACGCCGACGTCGATCATATCGCCGGACTGCTCAACCTGCGCGAATCGCAGCCGTTGCGGCTCTACGCGACCGAGCGCGTCCTCTCGGTGCTGGAAGCCAATTCCGTGTTCAACGTGCTCAATCCGCGCTTCGTCACCCGAGAGCCGATGCGGCTCGACGAGCCGCTGTCGATCCTCCAGCCCGACGGCTCGCCGAGCGGGGTGGTGGTGGTGCCCTTCGCGGTGCCCGGCAAGGTCGCGCTGTGGCTCGAGGACGAGAGCGCGGGTCCGGACTTCGGCTCCGTCGAGGAAGACACCATCGCGCTCGAGGTAAGAGACGCCGGCGGCGCGACCAGACTGTTCTACGTGCCCGCCTGCGCACGGATGTCCGATGCCCTCGCGGCCCGCCTCGCGGGCGCCGAGCTCGTGTTCTTCGACGGCACCCTGTGGACCGATGACGAGATGATCCGCTCCGAAGTCGGGGTAAAGACGGGGCGCCGGATGGGGCACATGAGCATCTCGGGCGACGACGGTACGATGGCGGCGTTCGCGCCGCTCGGGGTCAGGCGCAAGGTCTTCATCCACATCAACACCACCAACCCGGTGCTGCTCGACGACAGCGAGGAGAGACGCGCGGTCACCGGGCAGGGCTGGGAGGTCGCGTACGACGGAATGGTGCTCGACGCGTGAGGGTTGCGTCCGTGGCCGCGTGCAGATTGTCAGGCCCGCGCGCGGGCTGATGCGAGGGCCCGGGGGTTCCTGTGCCGTCTCGCGCCCGGGTCGATGCGAACGCCGGAGGTCCTGTGCCGTCCCGCGTTCGGGGCTGATGTCAGGGCTCGCTGGCCTCTATCCGGATCGCACTGAACCACTCGGACAGGTTGTCGATTTGATCGAAAGCAGAAGCAACCGATGCATCGTGAGGAGATCGCGGTGAAAGGCGAGGCGGATGCGTCTCGCATCCGCCTCGAATCCGAGATCCGATTCCGGTCGGGTCAGTTCTCGTAGGAGATGCGGTAGATCGCACCCGCATAGTCATCGGAGACCAGCAGCGAGCCGTCCTTCATCACTGCCACGTCCACCGGGCGGCCCTTGTAGATTCCGGATTCCTGATCCAGCCAGCCTTTGGCGAAGACCTCGAGGTCGCCCGCCATGCCGTCGGTATTGACCGGCACGAAGTTCACCAGGGCGCCGGAGGGCTCGGTGCGGTTCCAGGAGCCGTGCGCCGCGACGAAGATCCCGCCGCGGTATCGCTCGGGAAACATCTTGCCGGTATAGAAGGTCATGCCGAGCTGGGCCTGATGAGCAGGAAATTCGACCTCCGGAAATACGGCGCCGGCCGGCTCGGCCATGTCGGCAAGATCCGGGGCGGCGGGCGATCCGGCCACCTTGAACCCGCCGTTCCAGTACGGAAAGCCGAAGTGCTGTCCGGCCGCGGAGGAGCGATTCAGCTCGCCCGGAGGAACGTCGTCGCCGAGGCCGTCGACCTGGTTATCCGTCCACCAGAGGGTGCCGTCGGCCGGGTTGAAATCCTGACCCACGGAGTTGCGCCCACCGGTGGCGAAGACTTCACGCCCGCTGCCGTCGAACGGATTCATGCGGATGATGCCGCCGATGCCGAGCTGGATGTACAGATCGATCTTCTCCTTGGGCTGCACGTTGTAGGGCTGGCCCAGAGTCACGTACAGCTTGCCGTCCGGTCCGATGCGGCAGGTGCGTGCGCCGTGGTTGAAGGACTCCTCCTCCAGCGGAACCAGCTTGCCCTGGGGCACGACCTCGATGACCGCGACATCCGGTCCTTCATAGAAGAATTCGGCCGCCGGAAAATTCAACACCCGATTGTGCTCCACGACCATCAGGAAGCCGTCCCGCGTCCAGCAGACCCCGTTCGGCACCTTGAAATCCAGGGAGGGCGCGAACGACTTGACCTCGTCTGCGTAACCGTCGCTGTTGCGATCCGTGATCGCCCAGACGGTGGTCTTGCGGGTACCGGCGAACAGCATGTTGGTTGAGGGGGCGACCGCCATATGCCGCACATCCGGGACGATGGCGTACAGGTCGATCTTGAAGCCCGGAGGCATCGTGATCTGATCGAGGTTCTTGCGGATGGCGTCCGCGTTGCGTCCGCTCTGAGGGACGGTCGGGATATCGAGATCGGTCGTGGCGACCTTGAACCGCTTCAGCTTCTCGAGATTTCCCGCAGCCTGCGCGCTGCCGGACAATACGCCGGCAGCAAGGATTGCGATCAGTGTTCTTCTGATGATCATCTTCGAATCTACTCCCTGTTCAGTCATTGAATGAATAGTGTGGAAGGCCATTGAGTCAATAGCCGGATGCGGATACCCGCCTGGGTATGAAGTCGACCGAGAGGAATGCCGGAACGTCCGGTACGTGCAAGCAAGACCGGCGCCACGCCGAGGCGCGCGGATGGTGTCAACTGGCGGGACGGCTTGTCAAGGACTGGACGGGCGCGGGCCGTCACACGAGTTTCCGCCATATTCGAAAACGCCTTTCGGAAGGCAGTCGCCACGCCCTCGTTGCGCTGACTCCGGGTTTCAGGAATGCATCGCCTTCGAGTTGCGGGGATTGCGGAACAGCATCACCGGGATTTCGCCGTCCGTTTCGCCGCCGCCGGTGCCGTCGTTGACCGCCTCGACGACGCGGTCGATCAGGCCGCGATCCGGCGACAGAGCGCACACCGGATCCGCGCTGGCCGGATCGCCGGTGACGAGCCAAGCCTGACAGCGGCAGCCGCCGAAGTCCTTGTCGCGCTCCGGACAGCTCCGGCAAGGCTCCTTCATCCACTCCGTGCCACGAAACCGGTTGAACGCCGGCGACTCGTTCCATATCCAGGCGAGCGGGTGCTCGGTCACTTTGGGAAATTCGATGCCGGGGAGCCTGCGCGCACCCTGGCACGGCAGGGCGGTGCCGTCGGGGGCGACGCTCAGGAAGACTCGCCCCCAGCCGTTCATGCACGGCTTCGGGCGGTTCGCGTAGTAGTCCGGGATCACGTAGAGGATCCGCATGCGATCGCCGTGCGCCTCCTTGTACCGGTTCGCGACCGCCTCCGAGCGCTGGAGCTGCTCGCGGGTCGGAAGAAGCTGGTTCCGGTTGTGGAACGCCCAGCCGTAGTACTGGGTGTTGGCGAGCTCGACGTAATCCGCCCCCAGATCCAGCGCCATGTCGAGGATCGCATCCGTGCGGTCGATGTTGTGCCGGTGGAGCACGACGTTGAGGACCATCGGATAGCCCTGTTCCTTGACCGCGCGCGCCATCTCGACCTTGTGGGCGAAGGCGTCGGTCCCCGCGAAGTAGTTGTTGAGATTCGCATCACTCGCTTGAAAGCTGATCTGGATGTGGTCGAGGCCGACTTCCTTGAGGCGCCGCACGCGGGCCGCATCCATGCCGATCGCCGAGGTGATGAGATTGGTGTAGTAGCCGAGGCTCCGCGCCTCTGCGACCAGGTCTTCGAGGTCGCGGCGCACGAGCGGCTCGCCGCCGGAGAAGCCGAGCTGCGCCGCGCCGAGTTGCCTGGCCTCACGCAGGGTGTCGATCCATTGCTCCGTGGACAGCTCGCCCTTTGTCCGGGCGAAGTCGAGCGGATTGGAGCAGTACGGGCATTGCAGCGGACAGGCGTAGGTGAGCTCCGCGAGCAGCCACAGCGGCCTGGGCGGAGTGTCGGACATATGATAGCCCCCGAAAGATCAGCGGGTTGCATGGCCCCGCGGACGGGGAACGACTCCACCGCATGGGCCGCGGTGGAGCCCGGGACGCCGGGAGGATCCCGTCACGCCCCAAGTGACATCGTCAGTCTCAGCGATTGCCGATGTACATCGTGATCTCGAAGCCGAAACGCATTTCGGTGAAATCAGGCTTGGTCCACATGTTGTTTTCCTCCAGGACGATAATTGACTTGCTCGTTTCCGCCAGCCCCACATGCGCCGGCGCTCTTTTGTTATGCAACTATCGTGCCGCTTCCCCTTTCGGATTGCCGATCCGGCTGCATCCTCGATCATTCAATGAGTTGCAACGGCAAGAACGTCTCATGACCGCGGTGATCCAGCATACCTTGGTCCAAGTAGCTGATATCAGCCGATCCAATTGGTTGAAATGAACCATTTTCTGCTGCGTCGGCGCCAAGCTTGTATCGGCGCTACACTGGGCGAAGCAAGTCCGTCATGAGCGCCGTAGCCGCCGATGCGCCGAATCCTTCCCCGTTCCCTCAAGGGACTGTTGCTCCTCAACGAGTCCGCGTTCCTCGTCCTCGTTCTGGTGACGGCGACCCTGACCGGGCTGTGGACCTGGTTCTGGACCCAGTCCTCGCAGGAGACGGCGCGCATCGAGACACTTGGCCGCTTGGCCGAACGCGTGCGGGGCGACATGTACCGCCAGCTTCACGAGGTCATCCACGCCCGGCTCACTGAAAATCCTGCCGTGTTGCGAGTGTACTCGGGGTACCGGCGCCAGATCGCCGGACATTTCGCGGAGCTCCATGAGCTCGTTCGCGACGAGAACGAACGCGCCGCCGTAGACTATCTCCACGATGCCTACACGGTGGTGCTCGACGACATGGAGAAGGTGTTCACCGATCCCAACGAGATTGCCGAGGCGGTGCGCATGAAGCTCCTCGATCCCGCTTATGAGGAGTGGATGCTCAGCGAGCTGGAGAGTGCTCTGAAAGTCATCGACGCCATCGTCGAAAGGCGCCGGCAGGAGCTCGACGCGTGGCGCTCGGGCTGGACGCGGTGGACGCCGATCGTGGTACCGGTGTCCGTGGTGCTGGCGGTGGCGCTCCTGCTGTTCTCCCGGCGCAGCCTGCAGGGGCGCTTCGTCGCCCCGCTCCGGAACCTGGTCGATGGGACCATCGAGATCAGCCGCGGGAATCTGGAGCATCGGATCCCGATCGAAGGTGTCGAGGAGATCCGGCAGCTCGCCTCGACCTTCGGCGAGATGACCTCCAAGCTTGCCGAGAGCCAGCGAATCCTGGTCGAGTCGGAGCGCCAGGCCGCCCTTGGGGCTCTGGTCCCGGTGGTCGCGCACAATATCCGCAATCCGCTCGCCAGCATCCGGGCTACCGCCCAGATGATGGACGAGGCCGGGGTGGGCGAGGATCTCGCCGAGAGCCGGCGGGCGATCATCGACACCGTGGACCGGCTGGAACGATGGGTGACCGCATTGCTGTCGTATCTGGTCCCGCTCAAGCCGCGCCGGCGCGAGTGCCGGCTCGGGGACGTCGTGCAGGGCGCCCTCGCGCCGCTCGGACCGAAGATCGAGCGCAAGGCGCTGCGGGTCGTGCGCGAGGACTGGGAGCAGGATGTGCTGCTTCAGGCCGACCCCGATCTGCTGGAGCAGGCGATCCACGCGCTGCTCGGCAACGCGGTGGAGGCATCGCCGGCGCGCGCGAGAGTCCGCATCGGCCTTGCTCGAAGCGAAAATGCGATCGAGCTCCGGATCGACGACGAGGGGCCTGGTATCTCCTTCGAGCCGGACCCGCGTGAGCTTTCCCCCGGGCCGAGCACCAAGCGGGGCGGCTACGGGCTCGGCATTCCGGTGGCTTGGAAGATCTGTCAGACCCACGGTGGCGCCATCGACATCCGGCGGCGGGACGAGGGCGGCACCCGCGTCACCGTCTCCTTGCCGCTCGCCGCCCCGCAAGCCGAGATCTGAGAGACGGCGGATGGCGGTGCAGCAGTCCGAGTCATCGCGTGAGCCGGGAGGCGCCGGGACCACCGTCCTCATCGTCGACGACGAGGAGCTGTTCGCCCGTGCGGTCGGCAAGAAGCTGCGCCGGAGCGGCGTGGAGTGCGAGCTGGCTCTCGACCTCGCCGGAGCGCGGGTCCGGCTCGCTGGCCGGCGGCCCGACTTGATCCTGCTCGACGTGCGGCTGCCGGACGGGTCGGGCCTCGACTTCCTGCGTGAGCTTCGCGCCGGCGACCATGCCGATTTGCCGGTGCTGGTGCTGACCGCCTTCGGCGGGCTGGAGAACGCGGTCGCCGCGATGAGGGAGCGCGCCGACGACTACCTGGTCAAGCCGGTCGATCTCGACGAGCTGATGGCCAAGATCGAGCGTGTCCTGGGGCAGGCCGAGCTGTCCCGGCGGCTCGAGTACTCGCGCCAGCGCGAGCAGCGTCCGCGCCAGGACGTATCGCTGGTCGGGACAAGCGCCGCGATGAATGCGCTCAGATCGCGGATCGCCCGTATTCAGCAGATCGTCGGCCACGCGGGCGGCGCTCCGCCGATGGTGCTGATCGAGGGCGAGACCGGGACCGGGAAAGACCTCGCGGCCCGTGTGTTGCACCTCGGCAGTGATCGGGCTCGGCGCCCGTTTGTGCACCTCGACTGCGCGGCGCTGCCCAAGGACCTGATCGAGGCGGAGCTGTTCGGGCACGAGAAGGGCGCGTTCACCCATGCCCATGTGGCACGGACCGGGCTGATCGAGGCGGCCGAGGACGGCACCGTCTATCTGGACGAGATAGGGGAGCTGCCTCTGGATCTCCAGTCACGGCTGCTCGCGGTACTCGAACGCCGCGAGGTACGCCGCATCGGCAGTACGAGGCCGCGTCCCGTCGCGGCGTGGTTCATCGCAGCGACTAACCGGAATCTGGACGAGATGGTGTCCGGAGGTGCCTTTCGCTCCGATCTCTACTTTCGGCTGAAAGTGCTCTCCCTGCACATCACGCCCCTGCGCGAACGCCTCGACGACCTGGCGCCGTTGTTCGAGCACTTTGCGGCGCTGACCGCGAGGCGCTACGGCATGCTGGCGCCGGTGTTCTCTCCCGACATCCTGGAGACGGCGCGTCGCTATGACTGGCCGGGAAACGTGCGAGAGCTCGCGCACATGGTCGAGCGCGTGATTCTGCTCGGCACCGATCTCGTGTTCGACGCGCGGGCGCTCGGCCTCGCACCCGCGCCGCCCGTACCCACCGCGGATCCCGGTGATGCTCTGAACGGACTCACGCTGGAGGAGGCGGAGCGCCATCTCATCGCGAATGCGTTGCTAGAGACCGGCGGCAACGTCTCGGAGTCTGCCAGACGTCTCGGCGTATCCCGAATGGTCCTTCGCTACCGTATTCAAAAGCTCGGCCTCGAGCCCCGGTGAGCGAGAACGAATGATCCGATCGAGCTTCGAGTGTCTGGATCGTGCGCGTGTTTCCATGCTGGACGGCGAGCTCACGCAGTACATTCACGTGCCGACCGGCGCGAGACACTTTCACATCGATGTGCCAGTCGAGGACTGTGCCTTCCTGATGGCCTTCCTCACCCCCGCCCCGGATTCGAGTGGTCTCACTCACGTCCTGGAACATCTGGTCATGTGCGGCAGTGAGCGTTTTCCCTGCCGGCGCGCCTTCTTCGCGATGCTGGGCCGCACCCTGAGCACGACCATGAACGCGCTGACTACCGAGGACTGCACTGCCTACCACTTCTCCACCCGCAATCTCGCAGATTACGAGAATCTGCTCTCGGTCTATGTCGATGCGGCCTTCTTTCCGCGCCTCGACCGGCTGGACTTCGACCAGGAAGGGTGCCGCGTCGAGATCGGAGCCGAGGGAGAGGAAGGGGAGACGCCGGTGCGGCGCGGCGTGGTTCTGAGCGAGATGCTCGGTCTGATGAGCGAGCCCGAGCAGCAGCTTCAGCAGGCTTTGAATCGCTCCCTGTTTCCATCCACTCCGTACCGGTTCAACGCCGGAGGTGACCCCTGGGAGATCCCGGCCCTCGACTACGAGACGCTGAAAGCCTACCACCGTCGCCACTACCACCCCGCCAACGCGGTGTTCCTGAGCGCCGGGCCTCTGCGGCCGGAGTGGCTGCACGTTCGACTGCAGGAGCTTGCGCTTGCACGGCTCTCAGGCCGCGGGTCGTATCCCGTACCCTGTCTCGAGTCGTTCGAGACGCCGCCGCTCGAAGCGCCGACTCGATCCCTGGGTCACTACCCTGCGGTGTGCGCCGAGGATCAAGAGCCGGCCGGCGCCAGTGTGGCGTTTGCGTGGCGGCTCGGGGAGGCCTCGGATCCGATGGCGGCCGCACGCGCGCAGTTTCTCGCGCGCTGTCTGCTGGAGCAGGGGGATTCGCCGCTTCACCGCGCGCTGCAAGAGGCGTCCGGCAGTCCGGCGGCAGCATTCACGGCGCACAACGTGCAGGCGACTCGTCGCCGGCTGGTCTTTCAGTGCGGTGTCCATGGGTGTGATCCGGGCCTCGCCGGGGAGATCGAAGCGCAGGTGCTTGCGGCCATCGACGGCGCGGCGCGCGATGGCCTCGACAAGGCGAATGTGGACGGAGCGCTCGCACAGATCGAGCGTGAGCTGTGCGAGCGCCACGATCCACGCTATCCATTTCCGCTCAAGCTTCTCACCCGGATTCTCCCCACCGCCCTGTACGGTGGGGAGCCAGCCGCCGTGCTCGACGTATCGTCTGCGCTCACGGCGCTACGCAACGAGACGCGCTCGCGCAAGGACGCCGCGGAGCTCGTCCGGCGGTGTCTGCGCGACAATCCGGAAAGGGTCTCCGTGACGGCGGTCCCGGACCCTGCCGCCGCGCGGCGCCTCGACGCGGAAGATCGTGCACTGCTCATGCGAGCATACGGTCCGTCGCGCCGGCGAGCTCGCCAGCGGGTCATCGAACGGTCCGGCGCGTTGCGCCGCCGTCAAGCGTCGTCCTCAGGGGAGTCATCGCTACCGAGGCTCAGTCTCGACGCGGTCGGATCCGCGCGTGAGCGACCGGAGCTCTTCGCGCTGCCGGCCGGCCGCTCGTCCTCGCCGATCCACTACGGTTCCACCACAGAGTCGGAAACCGACCGGATCGAGACAGTCACGGACCATCCGTTCATTCGAATCCGGCATGGTCGCGCAGGGAAAGCAGAGACCGGGTCACCGACCGAGACTGCGAGCAGCCCATCCGTACGGGCCGATCGCGACGCTGCCGCGGCAGTGGAGACCGCACCGCCTGTTGAAGACGCCGGCAGTTCGCGCGTCTGGATCAGCCGTGGTCCCACGGGCGGGCTGGTCTACGCGCGTCTTGCTATCGATATCCCCGACTTCGAGATCGAGCGGCTCGGTGATGTCGGGCTGCTCCGTGAGATCCTGCCGGAGTCGGGCCACGGCCGCCTTGGGCCCGCCGAGACCAGGGCGCGTCTCGCGCGGGTCTGTGACCGCCTCGCGGTCGAGCCTTGGATCCTGGCCCGCAGCATGCACGAGTCGGATGCTTCCGGCGCCATCGCGCCGCGGGCGGTACTACTGCTCTCGGCGCGGTCGCAGGCGGCCGATGAGGGCACACTTCTGCAAGTGTTGGCGGATGCGTACCTCAATGCTCGATTCGACCGGGGCGCGCGGATGGCTGCTGCGCAGGCTCGCGCGCGTCGTTGGCGGGACCTGGCCCGCAACGGTCACCTCCATGCCGAGAGGATCGCAGCGGCG